>CAZPUI010000233.1:3340-7727 GCA_964589695.1 uncultured Solibacteraceae bacterium
GACAGTTCGAGTCCCGTTCAGACCGCCACGAGCACCGAGGCGACCTTGACGGTCACGTCGCCCACGGTCAACTTGGCACGCAACAAGACCGGGACGGCCTCCTGCACCAATTCGGGGAAGACCCCGGCGAGCGCCTTTGACGGCTCCACGACCACGAATTGGGCCTCCTGCCAGATCTTCACCGGGAGTACCACGAAGTGGCTGGCCGTGGACCTTGGGGCCTCCTACGCCGTGGGCCGGGCCAAGGTGATGTGGAGCCAGACCAACTACGCCACGAACTACCAGATCCAGTATCTCAGCGGCTCGACCTGGACCACCTGTGCCACGGTCACGGGCGGAGGCCCCGGCTGGAAGGAGCTCACCTTCCCCGCCGTCAATGCCCGCCAGTTCCGTGTGCTCGCCACTGCCAATGCCGGGAGCTACTACACGATCTACGAATTCGAACTCTACGCCCAATAGCGGCGCACTTTCGAAGCGATACAAGGCTGCGCCACGACGAAGGGGTCGTGGCGCAGCCAGCCTTTGGATGGGACTGCACACGCGCAGCCCAGGCACAAAGGTTCAGCCGGTCGATGCCTGCGCCCCATGGACTGGAAGGGGATGCTTCCGGAAGCGAAGCCCGTGGTCCGACCATGGCCCGGACTTGAGGCACCACCAGCGTCTGCCGAGGAATATGGCCTAGACACCCCACGGTGGAGTGCCCATGTTCTTCAGGTCGAACGGTCGGGATGATGCCCGCGGTCCCGGGAAACGGGCTGGCAGGTGGGTCCATGGTGGGCTGTGGGCTTTCCTGGGTGCAGCCTTGCTGTCCCAGTCTCTTCCATCTCAGGGGGGCACCAAGGGTCAGACCGCCGTTCGAGCCGAGGTCGGGGCCCCCTTCACCCGCCACTTCACACATAAGGACTACCAAGCGAACAGCCAGAACTGGGCCGTCCTGCAGGACTCCCGGGGGGTCATGTACTTCGGGAACGATGGCGTGCTCGAGTTTGATGGGGCGCGCTGGCGCACCATTCCCATGCCCGGTGGTTCCACCGTCCGCTCCCTTGCGCAGGATGAGCAGGGCCGGATCTACGTGGGGGCCGCGGGTGATTTCGGGTACCTCGCCCCCGACGCCACGGGAACCTTGGGCTTCACGTCGCTCAAGGAGCACATCGAGGCCTCCTGTCGCAGGTTCTCCGATGTCTGGTACACCCATGTCACTGCCCAAGGGGTCTTCTTCCTGACCCGGCAGTACCTGTTCCGATGGCACCAGGGCCGCATCCAGACGTACAAGGCCACCACCGATTTCTTCAGGTGCTTCCATGTCGCGGGTCGCCTCCTGTTGCGCCAGCAGGACATTGGGTTGATGGAGGTCGCCCAGGGTGAGCTTCGCCTCATGCCCGGCGGCGAGGCGTTCGCCAAGCACCGGGTGGATGCCCTGCTTGCCTGGCCCGAGATCGAGCCGGGGAAGCCCATGGCCAAGGACCGATTCCTGGTGGGCGCTCGGGATCAGGGCCTCTTCCGCTTCGAAGGGGGAAAGATCACTGCTTTCCCCACTGAGGCCGACGACTTCCTCAAGACCAACCAGATCTACCACATGGCCCAGCTGGGGGACGGCAGCCTCGCCATCGGCACCATCAACGGGGGCCTGGTGCGCCTGGATTCCCGTGGCAGGCTCCTCGATATCGTCAACAAGGGCTCGACCCTGCAGAACGACAAGGTGTGGTTCGTGGGCCCCGACAGCCAGTCCGGCCTTTGGCTCGCCCTGAATGAGGGCCTCACCCGTGTGGAGATGCCCTCGCCCCTGTCCCTCTTCCAGGAGTCCTCAGGGCTCAAATTGGGGGTGTACGCCATCCACCGCCACAAGGGCACGCTGTATGTGGGCACGGCCTTCGGCCCCATGGTCCTGGAGCGAGACACCACCCAGCCGACCTGGCCGTACCGGTTCAAGCCGCTGCCCGGCATGACCGAGACCACGTGGCGTTTCCTGGACATGGAGGACACCCTCCTGGTGGCATCGTCCGGTGGCGTCCATGAGCTCAAGGGGGGGAAGGGCGGGCTGGTTGCGCCCACCGTCAACACCACGGCGAATGATCTGTGCCGGTCCACCTCCGATCCCCGTCGTGTCTTCGTGGGGTTCCAGAATGGCTTGGGCTCCATCCGCCGGGGTTCCGGCGGCAAATGGGTCGATGAGGGCTTGGTCCCTGGCATCCCCGAAGGGGCCCGCACCCTCATGGAAACTGCGGAAGGCCGCCTCTGGATCGGAACCCGGAACCAGGGCATCCTGCGCCTTACCTTTCCCCCGGATTGGCAGGGAGGGGGCACCCCCGCTGCACCCACGGTGGAGCGATTCGGCAAGGACCACGGCGTTCCGGAGACCACCGAGAACTATGTCTTTGCCATCGCTGGTGAAGCGCTGTTCTTCACCCAACAGGGCATCCTGGCCTTCGACGAAAAGGCACAGCGCTTCGTGCCCGCCCCGCGGTTCGCCGGGCTCTTCCCAGAGAAGCGGGCCACCAGCTGGCCTCGGGAGGACGCCCAAGGACGGATCTGGCTGGCGACGGCCACCAAGAATCGGTCGGACCGCGGTGCCGCCATCCCCCAACCCGGGGGGGACTACCGCTGGGAGCACGTCCCGTTTCTGGGGTTTTCGGGCTTGAACATCCAGGCCATCCACACCGACCCCGACGGGGTGGTCTGGTTCGGGGGCAACGATGGCTTGGTCCGCTATGACCCAAGGGTTGCCAAGCACTATGGCCACATCCATGCGGCCCTGGTGCGCAAGGTCACCACCGCCGGGGGACGGGTGATCCATGGCGGCGCCCCCCCACAGGCCAAAGCCTTACCCGCGCCCGTGCTGCCCTTCGGGGAGAACGCCCTGCGCTTCGAGTACGCCCTGCCTTCCTTCGATGGTCTGGAGGCGAACCGGTACCAACTGCTGCTGGAGGGCCTGGACAAGGAATGGTCCGCTTGGACCGCCGAGACGTACAAGGAATTCAACAACCTGCCGGAAGGGACCTACCGCTTCCGGGTGAGGGGCCGGGATATCTACGGTGGGGTGAGCCCCGAGGCGGTCTTCGCCTTCCGTATCCACCCCCCCTGGTTCCGCACCCTGTGGGCCTATGGGGGGTACCTCCTCCTGTTCGTTGCCCAGGTCCTGGCGGTGGTGCGGTGGAGATCCTGGAAGAACCACCAGGAAAAGCAGTTCCTGGAACAGAAGATCCAGGAGCGCACGGAGGAACTCCGCCAGACCCAGGCCATCGTCAAATCCATCAACGACAAGCTCGACTTTGGCGAACTTCTCGAAAGCATCCTCCAGGAAACCCGGGCCATTCCTGGGGTGGAACTCGCCTCGGCCCTGGTGTTCGACCCCTACCGCCAGGCCTTTGTGGCCCGGGCAAGCCTGGGGTGGTCCCTGCCGGACCTGGCCTCCATCGAGCTCACCGAGGCGGAGGCCGAGGCACGCTATGTCGTGAACGCCCAGCAGGTTTCGGAGGATGTGTTCGTATCCCGGGGCCTTCTCCCCCGGGTCGGGGATGAGAAGGTCCGTCACCTTGGCCTTCCCAAGGCCATCCTTGCGGCCCGCATCTGCGTGAAAGGCAAGACCGAGGGCTATTTCATCTACGAGAACCTGCAGGACGAGCAGGCCTTCCAGGCCCAGGACCTGGGCCTTTTGACCACCCTGCGGGAACACTTCGTGTCCGCCTTCCACCAGGCCCGTTCCGTGGAGGCTGCGGAGGCTGCCACGCGCTCCAAGAGCGAGTTCCTGGCCAACATGAGCCACGAGCTGAGAACCCCCATGAACGCCATCCTCGGCTTCTCCAGCCTGGCCCTGAGGATGGACGTGGACGCCAAGCTGAGGACCTACCTCCAGAAGATCGCCACATCGGGTCAGTCTCTGCTGGGCATCATCAACGACATCCTGGACTTCTCCAAGATGGAGGCGGGGAAGCTGTCCATGGAGACCATTCCCTTTCAGCTGCCCGAGGTCCTGGCCAACGTGGGGGATCTGTTCCTCCTCCGAACCTCGGAAAAGGGCATCGAGCTCATCGTGGCGGTGGAACCTGAGGTCCCCAGCAGCCTCCTCGGAGATCCCCTGCGGCTGGGCCAGGTGCTCATCAACCTCCTCAACAACGCCATCAAGTTCACCCAGGCGGGCCACGTTCGCCTCCAGGTGCGCCTGCTCGAGCGCCACGAAGACACGGCCGTGCTGGGGTTCTCCGTCAGCGATACGGGCATCGGCATGACCCCGGACCAGCTGGGAAGGCTCTTCCAGGCCTTCTCCCAGGCCGACACCTCCACCACCCGGCGCTTCGGGGGAACGGGTCTGGGCCTGACCATCAGCAAGCGCCTGGTGGAGATGATGGGTGGGGAGATCCAGGTCCAGAGCGAGCCTGGCGTGGGCAGC
>CAZPUI010000234.1:0-7693 GCA_964589695.1 uncultured Solibacteraceae bacterium
ACTTCCAGCACGATGCCGTCGATCTGATTGTCTTTGCCAAACAGGGTCAGAACTCGAACGTCGCTGCTCTGCTGCCCATAGCGGTCCACACGACCTTCCCGTTGCTCATGCCGGGTGGGGTTCCAGCTGAGGTCGTGGTGCACTACGGCGTCGAAACTGTCCTGCATGTTCACACCTTCGCTGAGACAGTCGGTTACGACTAGAACCCGGGGCTGAGATGCGGCCATTTCCAGAATGCGGCTCTCACGCTCTGCCGGGGCCAGCAGCCCCGTAATGGCGGCAACTTCGAGACCACTGAAGTGGCGCTTCAGGGTGCTACGAAGGTGGTCGGCCACATACTCCGCAGTCGGGATGAATCGGCAGAACACGATGGGGTTGAACCCGTCATCAAGTAGCTTGCGTACCTGGGTGGTCACCATGTCGAGCTTGGCGTCCTGGGCTCCAAAGAGGCGCTTGGCCTCTGCCGCCATATCCAGCAGGCGGCGTCGGGTACGAACCGCCTCTTCATCCCCCTCCCCGAGGTCACTCCCAGGCGGAAGATCGGTGGACTCGAGCGTGTCCTCACCGATGTCCATGACGCAGCGGCGTCCCTGCTCATCGCTTTCCTCAACCGTCTCGGCATCAAGGTTCGCGGCCAGGGTGCGCAAAGTGGCTTCAGCCGAGGCCGGACTGGAGGCCATGGAACGCAGCAGCGCAAGGGCTGACCACCAACGCACCCGCCTCCGAACCATGGTTCCGGTCTCATCCTGCACGGTCTCCCGAATGAAGGAGAGCACCCGCTGGAAGAAGGCCCGGTATGCCGGAGTAAGGGAATAAGGGACCTCTGCCTCCTGTCGGTTGGGAAAGGGGGTATCGGTGTTGAGGTAGTGCTGGATGTCGCCGCGCTTTCGCTGGACGAGATGCTCCGCAAGGCGTTTCCGGTGTGCTTCGTTCTCCTTACCCCCCAGGTCGGGGGGGAGCTGGGAGAAGGCTGGATTGAGGATCGCCAGCAGGGAGCGGAAGGCGTCCTCATTGCCTGAGTGCGGTGTCGCCGTCACGAGGATCAGGTGTCGATCCTGCCGTTCAGCCAGCTTCCGCAACAACAGATGCCTCTGATGCTGGGCGCTGCTCACCTTCCCGCCATGGGCACAGGTGTGGGCCTCGTCCACGATGACCAGCTCGGGGCAGGTGCGCAGGAAGTCATCCCGTCTCTGATCGGACTTGATGAAATCCATGGAGACGATGGTGAAGGGGTAGTGCTCGAACAGGTTCTCGCCGCCCCGACACTCGGATTCGAGCCTGCGGGCGGTCCCAGCCAGGACAAGCTCTGCTTCGATCTGGAACTTGGAGGCCAGTTCCCGCTGCCACTGCTCGGCCAGGTGAGGGGGGCACAACACGGCCATTCGACTGACTTCACCCCGGTCCAACAACTCCTTGGCGATAAGGGCAGATTCGACCGTTTTGCCGATGCCAACGTCGTCGGCCACGAGCAATCGAACGGGGTCCTGCTTGAGGGCCATCAGCAGTGGTACGAGCTGGTATGGCCTGGGTTCCACGTTCAGATGCCCGAAAGAGCGGAATGGACCTGCTGATGCACGGAACCCCAACCGCAGCGCGTCACGAAGCATCCGGGATGATCGGAAGTCCCCGGCCTGAGCGGGCGTTGGATAGTCGAACTGGGCGGGGCGAATCTCTTCAAGCCCGGGGAGGATGCCGGTTACCTCAGCATCACCACCCCCAAGCGGACGCAGCATGATCAGATCCTCGGCGAGGAGGTCCTCCCCCTGTTTTGGAACCACAACCCACTCACGTCCACGGGCGTGGACCAGACTTCCGACATTGAAGGTCATGCAAGGCTCCCGAATACGGAGGGATAGTTCTTCGCTACAGCTTCCCAGTTCTCCGCATGGTGGAACCGGATCACCTGGAACCCAGCATCCGCCATGCAGACGTTCTGAGCCTGATCGCGCTCCTGTCGCTCGGGGAAGTCGTGGGGTGGACCATCCACGTAGACCACAGCCTGGTGGTCGTCGAACAGGAAGTCAGGGCGGGTCATGCAAGGTTTGAAGAAGACCTGGGCGCGAGTGGGAAGGCGGAGGCCCTTCTCGTAGAGGAACCGCAACCAGTCCTTCTCCAGCTTGGATTCACACTGGGCAATCAGACCCTGCAGGTGATCCTCGCGGCTCTTGGCACTGGAGGAGACCTTCAGGGTTCCCCGGCTCATGGACAGCAGGTAGTCCTTGATGAGGTGACGGTCCAGTAACTCGTGATCCCACTGGTTCCCATAGGACATCAGGCAGTCGTAGCAGGCCGCCTCACAAGATTCGTCAGATCCTTCGGGTTTTCTCCGGTCCGCGCCGGTATCGGGATCGAAATGGAGAAGCTCCAGAGCGGTGCGGGCGACTTCGATCAAAGCTGTCTGCCCATCAGCAACCAGCCTGCGGAGTACACCGGCACCACCTTCGGCGCTCTCGTAGATGAGGATCTGAGTTCGCAGGTCACTCGAGGGAAGTGGCTCACAGGCAAGTTCAGAATCCTCGAGCTGGAAACACACCTGAATCGCATTCTTGAGTGCAGCCTGAAGGCTGGCCATGAACGCAGGCTCCCGGGATGGGAAGGGTGTGAACAGAAGGCAGTTGCGGCGATCCTCAACATAGGGGATCACCCGGGCCACATTGCCGGACATCTCTTCTACGTCACCGTTCTGGCTCTGAGCTTCAGCCAGTTTCTCCTGTGATTCCCAGAGCCCCCGCTCCAGATCAAGGATGAACCCATCCGGCTTCGTGATGTCTCGGCGACGCATCCCGAGATTGACCCGCCAGATGGTGGCAGCATCACCATAGTGAAGGACCGCTAGGGGATTGGTGCCTTCGTAGATGTCCGCCTTTCGGGGGCTGGGCTTACCTCCTCTTTCTTCGAAGCGGATGGCTGTCTGAAGGTCGAACCCCTTGCGGAACCGCTCCTCCTCATCCGAGTTGATGCGTTCTCTTCTGCGCGTGGACACGTTCTGGAGGCGGAACATGTTGCTGCGTGGCATCCCCAGACTCTGGCCGCAGTGTTCGCAGACATCAGGGCCAGCCTGCCCTTCTGGAACGGAGTGGAGGTAGCCGCAGGCCACGCATCGCTTCATCTGACCAAGCACAGGCCCATCACCCACGGGGAGGATGACCTTGTTGATCTCGTAGCGGCTGCCTTCGTGGTAGACGATGGCGCGGGGGCCGAACTCCGAGATGGCCAGGAATCGTGGGCGAGACAGGAACTCCTCTCCCTCCTTTTCCCTGACCTGGCGTCGTCCAGGGATGAAAGCGGACAAGGGCAGTCGTGGGAAGTTGTACCCAGGCAGGAACCCTTCGCTTGCGAAGTACCGGTAGCTGTAGAAGTCCGACTGCATCAGGTTTTCGGACTCACACAGCAGTTTCAGTTGAGCCTCGGCCTCGCGGCGTTGGCGTTTTGCCTTTTCGTGGTCCTTGGGTGCCCGCGTGTGATCCAGGATGATCTTGTTCTGCAGCTCCTGCTGATTGCGGGCGCTGCGGTACATCGTGCGCCAGCGTTCACAGGCATCTTCAAAGTGCTTCCCAAGCTGGCTCAGAACCCGGTCAAGCCACTCTGGGGTGTACCAGGAGGCCAGCTTCAGTTCGTCCGCCAATCCATCGAGAATGGCCTGCCCCTTGGTTTTCGTGCGTTCCTTCGCCTTGGGGTCGGCCATTTGCGTGGCTACCGAGGGGAGGATCTTTAGGGACGGGTTCTCTCCATCCAGGTCCAGGATGTCTCGTAGGGAACGCTTGAGATCGATCTTGGTCTCTGCCAGCCAGATTGCGTGGATATGGGAGCGGATCAGGTCTTCGTTGGCAAGGTCCAGCCTTGGCGTTGCGACACGGCCAGATACCATCCGCGCCGGTCTCCGGAAGAAATACTGGTCATGGCTGCTGCCGGTGCTGCAGTAGGTATAGACGAGTGCAGGCTGACCACTTCGACCCGCACGACCGCTCCGTTGGGCGTAGTTGGCAGGAGTCGGTGGAACGTTGCGGAGGTTCACCACATTGAGGTCGCTGATATCCACGCCCAGTTCCATGGTTGGGCTGCAGTAGAGGATCTTCAGCTTGCCCTCCCGGAATTCTTCCTCTCGCTCCTCCCGCTGCTTGGATGGAACCTGCGCCGTGTGTTCGCGCGCCTGAAGACCGAGCAGGTGCTGAGCGGTTTCTCGGTAGAAGGCGAGGAAGAACGGGTTCGGGGACCGGGGAGCAATGGATTGGGAGGGCTGCAGAAGTGGATCGTGGGGGACCATGCCGCTGCCAACTTTCCAGACCAGGGCGTCCGCAGGGACCTGGTAACCGGGGATTTCACCCTTCACCACAATCTCCAGTAGGCCCGAGCCGCTCCCCTGCATGACCTCGAACAACTGCTGAATGATCTGCTGGAGGTCATCGCCCTTGATCGCGACCCCTGGCATCAGGCGGTTCGCTTCACGTCGCAGAAATTGGCCGTAGGCACTACGAGGCCCCACGAAGGTCAAGCTATCCCGGTAGGTGTCGTCAGTTTTCTCCTTCTGGCGCGGGAATGCGATGGTCGCTCGATCGAGCTTCTCATCTTCATCCACGGACCAAGGTTCCTTCAGGCGCTGGCTACTCCGCTGCTTGAGCTGATCCTGGTAGTCCGCTCGGAGGTAATCCACCTTGAGCGCAAGACTTCGGCGGAGCACATCCAGAAGTACCCGGCACCACACACGGCGATCTGATGGACTTCCGGTGACCAGTAAGGGGTGCCTACCGGCCCATTCCTCCTCGGCTTCGCTTAGTTCGGTGAGGCTCCTGTAATCGATGGACAGCAGGCCAACCTGTTCGAGATTGGGCAAGTTGATGCGCCAGCCGCGACGAAGGTCCCGATAGAGACGGTAAGCAAGCAGATCCTTTAGGGCCTGTTTCGTGTCCTCCTTAGGGGAGAACTTCAGGGTTGGGTCCACCGAGAATGACTCAAACGGCAGGTTCAGGGCCTCGAACACGGCGTGGCTGAGCTTCTCGTGGGTGAGGCCCTGGTCACCAGCCTGCTTGACTGCCTGATACAACGCAGAGCGGAGCAGACCTATCTCGGAGAAGTCATTGAAATGTCCGGCTTGGAGGGATGCATCCTGGCGGTTGTCCGTGAAACTGAGAAGCTTCCTAGCCCTGACATCCAGCCCCTTTACGGTCTTGAGGTGGCGGATCGCCGATAGGCTCAGCACGGTCGTGGCTGTACTTCGCCCCTCAGAGCTGAGTGCTGCCAGCTTGCCGAAATCCTTCCGCTGCCGTGCACTGTAGGTAACCCTGCACCTCGGGCAGAAACAGAAGGGTGCCGGAAGAAAGACTACCGGTTTTCCGTCCTGCGCCGTCTTTCCTGCCTTGGAAAGAAGATGCGGCCGGGGACGATGGTCGCGGCGGTCAGATCGAAGCCGCTGTCCACCCTTCCAGGCTTCCTTCCACTCCTCTGGCAACCGACTCAGTTCCTGCTCTGGATCATTCGGCCAAGGTTCGTCCAGGACCATCAAGTAACCCGTCTGGGTGTGCTGCTCCTGGATCTCATCCTCTCCGATGGGACGTGGGACGGCCTCCACTCCTTCAAGCTTCTCTTGGAGGTAGACGCTGTAGTATTCCTGCCCACATTCACGGCAGAAGGCCAAGGGGAACAGGCGCTCCTCGCGGTGATCAGGGCGGAACAGCTGAGGCTGAAGGGTCAGCCATCGGTCCTCGCCCTTGCCGATGGTGGCGTAGACCGCATCGCCCTTACTTACAAACTGGTGGAGCCTGAAGGCGAAAGGACGGTTGCCGCTCTGGGGGTCCGGTTCACACCTGTACCCACTCAGCAGCCAACGCTGAATCGCGGCACTGCAATCAGCCGGATCTAACCCGATCAGCTCTGCGAGCTGACCTCCGGCTTGTTCCAGGGTTTTAGGGGTCGTCCTTCGAAGGTTCCCAGTTCCAGGCTCCTCCTCAAGACCGAAGGTGGTCTCGATCCATCCAGCCAGGGGGTCTGAGCAGAAATCCTGGAAGCTGGTGGGTACATCGAAGGAGGGGGTCTGGACCCGAAGTCGGAGAGCCTCCAGCACGGAAGCTTCGGCGGTTGGGACCGGTGCTGTGATCCTGCGAAGGCTCTCTCCAATGACATTCTCCGCCTCAACCTTGGAGCCGAAGAGTCTGGAGGCGACAGCCGCAACATCCGTTTTGATCTCGGCGATCGTCGCGCCGCTACCCATTGTGGCGGACGTACCCACGAACAAGAGGTCCTCTGCCTTCAGAGTTTCGCGGAGGCGTCGGACCAGCATGGCGACATCCGCGCCCTGTCTCCCCCGATAGGTATGGAGCTCGTCCAGGACAAGGAACTTCAACCCTTCGGCGGCCTTGATCAAGTGATCCCGTTCGCGCGGGCGGGTCAGAATCAGCTCCAGCATCACGTAGTTGGTCAGCAGGACATCAGGAGGGTTCTTCAGGATCTCTTCTCGAACCTCGTCCTTCTCCTGTCCGGTGTAGCGGGCGAACCGAACTGGGGGCTTGCCGGGGGGGAAGCCTGGCCCCAAGAACTTCTCCATCTCACCCAGCTGGCTGTTTGCGAGGGCGTTCATCGGGTAGACCACGATGGCCTGGACACCATTCCCGCTGCCGTGCTTCAGGACGTGGTCAACGATCGGGAGGATGTAGGTGAGACTCTTGCCGGACCCGGTTCCGGTGGTCAGCACGTAGTTAGCCTTGCGCTGCGCGCATTCGAGGGCGTCGGCCTGGTGCCGGTGAAGTCGAAGCTCACTGCCCTGGTGGTTCTCGCCGGTCTTGCCGCGTCGGAAGATCCGCTTACACGTTGGATCAAGCTTTCCTTGATCCACCAGAACGTCAATCGTTGGCCCAGGCATAAAGGCAGGGTTCAACTGAACGAGTGGCTCTGGCCAGAGAACGCCCCCGTCCAGCTTGGTAGAAATGAAGGTTTCGAGTTCTGTGTCCTGAACTTCGAGGAAGCCCTTTACATAGGAAGCGTAGTCCCCGAGAAGATCGTCTCGATACTTGAAGATGTCCATGACATGTCCTCGAAGCCTGTGCTGGAAGTATGACACCCCTGGTAGGAAGCCCAAACGGCGTCAGTGCTTGAAGTTGCACCAAGTTGGGTTGCATTCCCCCAGCCATAGCAGGTCGGCATGGACAATGGCTGACGCATGTGGACCAGAGCTTCATTGGCGCGGACCAAGGCCGACCAGAACGGTACTCCTGGCCCGCTTCAACACGGGGTTGATCAAGCGCACGAAGATTCTCTCCACGCTTCATTCCCGAGTACCGCCATGGCGGGTGGCGAAGAACACTGGATCACTCCGGTCTTCGAGAGCTCGGCGCGGACGGTAATTGGTAGGACTCGGGTGATCGATTCCCTGCGGAACTGAGGCGGTCGTCCTAATCCTGGTAGGAGGTTAGTGCAGGATGTGGTCAGCAGCTTCTATGTCCATTTGCACAGACAAAGATCGCCACAGTGGCTCTACAAGGCCCCTCTTGATCCCGGGTATGGCTAGGGTGGCCCAGAAGGCACCAAACCGCCCAAAAGGGCTCCTGTGGCCCTCTGTGTCGATGCCGGTTGACCGCCCTTCCTCGGCCACTTTTCGTTTCTTTCAGCCAGAATGCCCGCCACTCCACCCCTGCTAGGCCTGGTTGACTTAATCCGCGCCAGTGCGACCGGCCTTCCCGGGCAGGGCTAGCGCTGGATGCTT
>CAZPUI010000235.1:0-7657 GCA_964589695.1 uncultured Solibacteraceae bacterium
GGCATCATCTGTTTCGCCCTATTCTTCAGCTTCGTGGGCACCGTGCTCGGCGGCATCTGGGCCGACCAATCCTGGGGCCGATTCTGGGGCTGGGATCCCAAGGAGAACGGGGCACTCCTGATCGTGCTATGGAACGCCATCATCCTCCACGCCCGCTGGGCCGGCTATGTCCACGAGCGGGGCATCATGGTCATGGCGATCTTCGGCAATGTGATCACCGCCCTCTCCTGGTTCGGTGTGAACATGCTCGGCGTGGGACTCCACGCCTATGGCTTCATGGACAAGGCCTTCTGGGCCCTGACCGGTTTCTGCGCCATCCAACTGGTCCTCATGGCCATCTGCTACGCCCCGACTAGGTTCTGGGCGAGTAGAACCTAAGACCGGTGCTACTGGAATAGTCGTGGTCGAACCGGGATAAAAAGTCTGCAAACCGTGTCATGGATCTCCCCCTTACCGCATCATTCAAGGCTGTATCTAGAACACTCGCTAGTACGATGTCCTTCGAAGAGGACAGGGAGAGATTCGTGACTTCTAGAAACGTGATTGCCATCGTTGCCATCCTGGTTGTGGCTGGATCATCCCTGGCCTGCCTTCCGCCTCGCCCCTACGAATACAGGCATCCCCGTTACGATCGGTATGACGAGAGCCGTGTTGCCAGAATCAGCAATAACCCACGCCCCACAACACCGCCACCACCGGGAACACGCAGGTAGGGGAGTTATTCCAGTTCCAGATGGACCTCATCACCAGTTTTCATGAAGGCACCAGGAGCGGATTTGCCGCCAGGCCTCCAGGTAGGGTTCCGGGAGGTTGGGAGAGCCCATTCGGCGGTCCTCCAAACCTCCGTCTTGACGGGGTGATTTTCCCACCGATAATGGATCTTATCAGTGGGTAAAGTGTACCGGACGACCTCGGAGGACCCATGGCCGACAGTTCCAACAAGCCTCCCTGCCAAAGGTGTACCGCCACTGGCAAGATCAAGAAGGGCTATCAAGGGAAGCCCGGACAGCCCTTGGGGGCTCCAACACCATCGGTGACGTGTCCGGACTGCGACGGGACAAAGGTTCAACGTTGAACCAGCTCGGCTTGGTCCCCGTCCAGACGTCGCTGCCCGTGGAGGGGTTGCGGCCCCCATTCCTCGGGCCGCTGGAGGCGTTTCTGACGAATGCCTTGGACAGCAAACACTCGCGCCGGGCCTACCGGCGCCATGTGCAGGAGGCTTTCGGCCTCATGGAGGCGGATTCCGTGGCCGCCGTGACGCCGGACAATCTGGTGCGCTACCGGGAAGGGCTTCTGCAGGACGGACGAGGCCAGGCGACCCATGCGCAGGCCCTCTCGGGCCTGCGCTCCTTCCTGAATTGGTGCTCAGACATGGGCGGGCTCGGATTTCCTGCTCGGACCATGGAGCGCCTGCTGCGCGTCCCGAGCGTCGAGGTCAACAAGCCCTATGTGACCGCATCTCCTGCCGAGATTGAGCGAGTCCTGGACGTGGCCAGCCTGCGGGACAAGGCCCTTGTCATGGTCATGGCCGGTGGAGGCCTTCGGGTGTCCGAAGTGTCGAACTTGGACTGCACGGACCTCCTGGACGTGGATGGGGCCCCTGCCCTGTGGGTTCGGAACGGGAAGGGTCGCAAGGACCGATTAGTACCCGTCCTTGATGAGGTCATGGAGTCCATCCACCGCTACCTGGTGGCCAGCGGCCGTCAAGTAGGGGATCCAGGGCCACTCTTTCTTGGTGAGGAAAAGGGCGCGAAGAAGCGAGGCCTTCACCGCCTGTCCGATTGGGGGATCCGCTACACCCTTAAGCGCCGGGTGCTGGCGGGCGATGTTGCCAAGCGGCTACCCCCCCACGCCCTGCGCCACACCTTCGGCATGGAGTTTCAGCGTCACGGGAAGGACATGAACCTCACCGCCAAGGTGATGGGGCACTCTTCGCTGAGGTCCACCCAGCGGTACGTGGACCATTTGCAGCTTGCGGAGCTGCGGGAACATCTCCCCTCCTGGGTGCGGGCCAGGGTGTAATGGAGCCCTCAAGTTGAACAACTTGAGGGCAGAGTGTCGCGGGTGAATACGGGCCCGTTGCACGGGCCCCCCGGGGGTCGTCCCCGGGGGGTCTTCAGTCTGCGGTCACCCCTGCCGGCAGCGGGTCAGGCAGAAATGGCGGTTGGTTACACGTTTGTTGGGGTACCCCCAAGAAGGAACGTTGAGGAATGAAGTATTGGCGTAATGACGGATTGACATACAGAAGCCCCCGTTTGGGGGCTTCTGTATTCCGGGTCGGGTCGGCCTATCCGCAGAGAGCCGTTGCAACCGCTGCGCGGGTCCCACCGATCTTCAGGAATGAACGGACGAGCGCATCCAATGAAACCGACTGATCAGCCGCCTCCATCTTGGCGACCCTGGACTGAGTGGAATGGATCATCTTCGCCATGCTGACCTGAGTCAGTCGCTGTTTTGCCCGCTGCGCCTTCAGGACGGCAGCCAGCGCCAATTTCATGTCGATGATGGCCATGTCTTCGTCGGAGAGGCCGAGGAACGACTGGGTGCCACCGACGGTCCAACCGTCCGCTTCCAGTCGGGCTTTCATCTTGGCGTCCATTACTTACCTCCTTTGCTCTTCAGGTATCTATTAAGTCTTGCCTGACAGGTTCTGATCACACTTTTGGGAATTGCATTGGTGGTCTTCTGATGCACGTCCAACACCACAATGGCTTCCGAATCGACCAGAACAAAGATTCTCCACCAGGCGGCCTTTTCATCGACTCGAATTTCAAAACAATGGGAGCCAATACTGGGGATCGGTGTCACTTGAGGGGGGCTTGGTGTCTGTCCACGCTGAAATTGCGCGAGGAATCCACCCGCTTCCAAGCTGGCCGATTTTGAGAAAGGCGGCCTTGTAATTTCACAACTTAACCAAACCAAAGGCCTTTCCTCTGGTTTTGCTACAGTAGAGTATGCTTTTTTTGGCATGTTCGTCAACCCCTTTTGTCTATTCTGGCAACTTCACCCTCTGGAATCGCTTCCCTACGGGCCCATGGGGGGGTCGTCCCCCCCAGGGGGGCATTCAGTCCGCTTCCGTCACGGGCTACCCCGAAGAGATGTCGCGCGTTACCGGCTTCGACCGCCCCCGCCTGGCTTAGGAACCGGGATGTATTCGCCGGCCGAACGGGAGGAATACTGAGCCGGGCATTCAGTGCCTTTGAACACCGTCTTTTGCCCGACGACAGGCTTACCGCCGTCGGGAGCGACTTCCACAAGCGCCTTGGGTGAATGACATTGCTTGCACATGATTCCTCCGTCGTTCCTTTTTGGGATTGGGTCCCCAGATAGGCCCGACTGTTGGTGTGACAGCACCAGGTCGGGCCGCGCTTTTCCAGTCTAGTGCCCTCGCCCGAAGCCCTTCTTGATCGTGGGAGAAGGCGTTTCTGGGGCCTTCTCGGGCTCAGGCAGCTTCGCCGGTGTAGCCTTCGGCGGCTTCGGTGCCTCATTAGGCTTCTCGGGGCCCTTGTGGGCAAACAGGGACGCTCGCCGGTAGGCGTCCAGTTCCTCAAAGGCCTCGTCCAGCGTGATCGGCGGCGGTTCGTAGCTCGCCGCCGTGATCACCAGGTCCTCGACAGAGGGCAGATCCACAGGAGGCGGCGCAGGCGGTGCGAGCTGCGGCTTCTTGATGAAGCTCGCAAGGGCCGCCGCGATGGGATCGGTGATGAACTCACGCAGGATCGCGCGGAATGGCTCCATCGCCTTCCGCACGATCTCGTTGACCTTCAGAGCCTCCACACCTCGCCGATCAAGGCAGACCCCAACGCTGACGCTCCTGGCCCCGCTGCTAACACGTCCTCCGGAGGGAGCTTGAAGGCCCCCAAAGGGCTGACCGTGAAGGTCTGGGTGACGGTCTGTGACTGCGGGCGCCGGGCCACGATCGTGCATCCGGGCAACGGGGCCTGATCGGGAGGCAGGCTCACTAGAGTAGGGAGGTGCCCAAGGGTTTTGTCTGCCGACGGGGCCGCGATCAGCCAGGTATTGTTGGGATCCAGTGGAGAAGGCATGCCGCCCGTCCGGATGAAAACCTCGAACTCGGGCCACAGAGGCGCGAATGTCGGGGGCCAGGTGGGCGACGGGGCGCCAATCTGATCCCACCGCAGGTCGAGGGGCACGGGCTGCTGCTTCAGGTTTGGAGTGACGAACCGTAGCGACCGAGGGGGTTCGGATGTCCCGTCCGAAGGTTCCGGGCCGAGGGCGCGGACCCACCACGAGTTCCACCAGGGACGGTTCTTCCAGTCGGGGAAGGCCAGGGTCTCCCTGGACTGGCTGCCAATCCCAGTTGAGCGTCCCTCCGTCTCTTGGGTAGAGCCCGATCCCTGGGGGTCCGGCAAGCTGGGGGCTGAGGGCGACGGCAGGCTTGTCATGGGGGCTCTCCTTGAGCTTCTGTGCGAATGCGAGGTGTTCGTCGGGGCTGTAGATGACCTTCCCGGCCTCCAGGAGCTTCGGCCAGGACAGGTCCTTGCCGACCTTCCCCAGGGCCAACGGCTTGCTCTCGGTGCCCTTGAGCTGGACGGTCCACCCGGTCAGTTTGTCGGTCCCCATGTTGGGGACCAGGTGCAGGCCCTCGATCTCACACACCTCGATCCACTCGGGGAGGGTGAGGCCAAACGGGAGGGCCTCCAGGCGCTGGCGGATCTGGGCCTTGATGCCCTTCTCATCCCACAGCTCGGGTCTGGCGGGAGGCTGTAGCTCGGGAGCCGGTTTAATGTCGGGACGGTCCATCTGGAGCTGGGCCCACTCCCGCTCGATCCGCTCCCGCATCTTGGGCCGTTCCACCGGAACCAGGCCAAATTCCTTCTCTACAAAAGCGGCGGCCTTCTGCGCCTTGAGCTGGTCGTACCAAGTGTTCGCCCAGGACCCGTCTGCCCCCACCCTGGAGATGGCGATATGGGCGTGTACGCACCCCTTGTCCCGGTGGCAGATGATCGTGTGGGGGTACTCCCCCAAACCCATGTGTTCCAGGTACCGCTCGGCGTCCCGGACGAGCTGCTCATCGGTTGGGTTTTCGGTCGCCGCGTAAGACAGGGAATGGTGCAAAACAACCCCCTCCTCAGCCTGCGGACGGAGCCTCCGGATGATGCCAAATTCGGTCGTCAACTGGGCCACAGAATGGCCGAAAAGTGTGCCCCCAATCAGAGAGGCTTCGGGCCGCGGCAGACCCGTTTCCTTGTCCATCATCAGGTAGGAAAGCAGGCCTCCAAACCCCTTCCCGCTGGTGATGTTCGGGATCATTCCGGACCCCCGAATGCACGGCCCAGGGCGTCCACTTGACCCCTCACCTGGGCGATCACATCGAGCAGCTCCTGGCCCTCCACGGGGAGGCCGGAATGGTAGGCCCGAGCCAGGCCGTTGAGGTTGGAAACCGCGTTTCGGAGGCTGAGGGCCAGCGTGTGCAGGACGGCATACTGCTGGGCCGTCTGGAGGTCCACCTGGGGCCGGGGGAGCTGCCAGTCGAATAGGCGGCGGCGGATCAGGTCGGCCTGGGTGAGGCCGTGGTCCCTGGCGAGCACCCCCAGGTGCTCGTGCTCCGACGGCCTCAGCCGGAGGACAAAGGCAACGCTCCGGGGAGCCTCCTTGTCACGCCCATGGGCGGGACGGGGAGGCTCCCCGGAGGGGGGCTGCTGTTTAGCGCGGGGCACGTGTGCCTCCGCGTGCTTTTGGGGACCCGTGGCGCTTGCGCCATGGGGGGACCGCAAAGGGAAGGAGGTGCGTAGCACCGTATTCGCTTTGCATAGGTCCCTCCCATCTCTAGCGTATCATGAACCCCGGAAATAGGGTACCATGGAGGAAAGGAAAGACAAGGGGAGTCTGGGCGGAAGTAAAAAGCCTTACAGCACAAGGGAAACCAGGACATCGCCCCCCCTGCAACCGGCGCCAACATCTGCCGGCAATCAAACGGCCACACCTAGAACCACCAGAAGTGCCGATCAACCTGTCCTGGAGGACCCGTGGCGCTACACACTGACCAGAGCGTTGAAAGCCAGAAGGCCACCTGGGCCGCCGACAAGGAGCGTTGCGCCTGGTGCGACGAGAGCCACGGTTGGTGGCAGGGGGTCGTGGAAACGACCGACAATGGCCCCCGTTTCATGTGTGTCATCTGCGCCGCAATCCGGAAGCGTGTTCCAGTGCCCGAAGGGTTCATCCGTGTACGGATCAGTGAGGCGATCATGGAGGGCTGGGGGATGAAGGAGAGGTACGACAACTCATTCTCGTGGACACGGCCAACCCGAACCCTGCAACACGCGATGCCTCTCATGATCGCGTGGATGATCGAGAACGAGGAGCTGCAACTCAGGAGCCTTCTCAACCACCAGGTCGTCCCTGTGGACCACAAGAAGGACGACAAGACCATCCCGATGGTGATGCGTCGCCCCATCTGGTGGTCGCCCTCAAATCACTTCATCATGGACACCGAGAAGTACGCCGACAGCAACGAGGATCGGGAGATCACTGCTGTGATTCGGGAGGCTCTCGGAAACCCCGATTGGAGCCGCACCGTGTACACCGAATTTTACGGCGTTTTCAGCCCCATGAATGCGTGGGGTGCCAGCCTAAATGAGAGGCATCCTGCACTCGCACGAGGGCTCCACTTCGTGGAGGTTCTGCCGTGGCTGGAAATCGTGAAGCGCAAGACCGTCACGGTGGCCAACTGCATCATCGACTCTTCGGTTCACGACGTGCCCGTAGGCCTGGCCATGACGGCACTCATCCAATCCCGGATCGCGTCGAATGATCAGCCGCTCTGGAAGGCCCTGGGCCTGGAGTAGCTCCCCTCCCTTCAGCAGGGAATGTGGACCATAGATTACACAGGTGCTTTCATGGAGAACAACACACCACCACTACCGGGGAGCCCGGCGGCGATCGCGTTGGGATGCATCTGTACTTTGGTGGATGGTAAGGAAACCAAAGACTGGCTCTGTCCCATCCACTCCTGGGTGTTGGCTCTTGATCCAGAGGTGAAGGCCCGCGCCCTTCTCGAAGCGAAGATCGAGATTTTGACCGAGGAGGCCGTGGCCACCTCCGCGATCGAGGGCATCACCATCGATCCGAAGGTGGCCAGGAGAGCCGTGCTTCGACAGATGGCTCGGCGAGCAGGACTCCTCTGATGCGACGACTGCGGCCGCCCCCTGGCCCCGAAGAAGGGCTTCGGCTTTTCCTGCTGATGGCAAAGGAGGGATTCGCGCTTCGCGCCCTGCTGCCCTACCTGCCACCAGGCGCGTCCCTTGAAGAGGCCAAGCTTCTCTACAAACGCCTGCACCAGCAGAGCCGTCAACCGTCGAAGCTCATGGATGAACGCTATGGGGTACGGCGGAGCTGAACACAGCCTGTCCCCCGGTTGGGGTCCGAGCCTACGCCGCTTCGTCCGCTCCTGCCCCGCTCCCTCCGGCTCGCCCATCTTGATATCGCAACTTGCGATATCAAGATGGGTCCCAACTCGCCTCCAGTCGCTCCCCGCTGCGCTCGTCCGGCAGGGGTCATGCCCCCTGCCGGGCGGCTGAGCGTGGGGCAGGTGCTCCTACGCAGCTCCGGTTCTCCCCCCACCTTGTCCGCTTATCTCAGGAAAGGATGGGGCGGCCTGTGATTCGTTGGTGATTCCGGTGGACCTCGTGAAGGT
>CAZPUI010000236.1:0-7624 GCA_964589695.1 uncultured Solibacteraceae bacterium
GATTGCATCGCATGTTCGCGGGCATACGCGTGGCCGATCTGCATTGCACGCGGCTCTTCGGCGAGGGCCTACGGCTCGTTGTGGAGGGGGATCCTACCCTGTAGGAGGCCCGAACGGGCCGGGACGAAGCTCTGGCTGCCGCCATGGACTGGGCCTGGCGGAACCTCAAGTAGGGGACGCTACTCGTTCCGCAGGGCCACCATGGGATCCACCCGGGCGGCCCTCAGGGCGGGGATGCAGCAGGCCAGGAGGGCCGTGGCGAAGAGGAGGGCCAGGGCCAGCCCCGCGGACTGGGGGTCGGAAGGGGTGATGCCATAGAGGTGGGCCTCCAGGAGCCTTCGCAGGCCCAGGAAGAGCAGGACGCCGAGGGCACCGCCCAGGGCCACCATGCTGAGCCCCTGGCCCAGGACCATGCGCAGCACCTGGGCCACCTGGGCCCCGAGGGCCATGCGCAGGCCAAACTCCTGGGTCCGCTGGGCCACGGTGTGGGACACGACCCCATAGATGCCGATGCCCGACAGGAGCAGGGCCAGGAGGGTGAAGCCCCCCAGCAGGGTCAGCAGGTGGCGCCGGTCCCCAAGATGCTCCCTCAGCACCGTGTCCATGTCGGTGAGGTTCCGCACCGCCACGCTGCCATCCACCGCGGCCACCTGGGCCCGGATGGCGCCCGCCAGGGCCGCCGCGGAATGCTCCGTGCGCAGCAGGAAGCTGGCGACCCTGGGGGGGATGAATTCCTGGGGCAGGATCACCGAGGGCCTGGGGGGTTTGTGCAGGGCCACGCTGCGCTGATCCCCCAAGATGCCCGCGATTTCGAATGGCGTGCCGACGGGGGCGCGTTCGCTCTCGTACCCGAACTGAAGGGGTTTCCCCAGGGCGTCGCCCCGTGGGAAGAAGGTGCGGGCGAAGGTGGCATTCACCAGAACCCGGGGCACCGTGTCTCCGACCCGGAGGTTCTGGCCCGCCAGGAGGGGGACCCGCAGGGTCTCCAGATACCCGGCATCGGCGATCTGGAAATCCGTAGCGGGCCATTGGTCCATGGGGAGGTCGGCGGGTCCAGGGCTGAAGGCCACCCGGCTGTCATCCCCCAGGGGAATTCCGCCGGTGCAGGTCACCCGCTGCACGCCGGGGAGGGCGGCCAGGCGACGCGTCAGTTCCGCCTGGAAGGCCCGCTTGCCGCGATCCTCCTTGGCCTGTTGAGCGGGGGTCGCCACCTCGAAGGTGACCACTTGGTGGGTGTCGAATCCGGGGTGGGTGCGGAACACCTTGAAGAAACTGTGGAGGAGCAGCCCGGATCCCAACAGGAGGAGGGTGGCCATGGCCACCTCGCTGAACACCAGCAGGGACCGGAGCTTGCCCACGCGCCCACCGCCCTGGGTGGCCTGCGGGCCGAGCTGGATTGGCCGGAGCCCCCGGGCATGCAGAACCGGCACCAGGGCAAACACCAGGCTGCATCCCAGGCTGAGGACCAAGGCGTAGGCCAGCACCGTAGGTTCCAGCCCCATGGCCTGCACGTGGTTCAGCTGGGCCACCCCCGGCAGCAGTTCCGGCAGGATGCGCAGGATGCCCTGGGCCAGGCCCAGGCCCAGGAGCCCACCCCCAAGCCCCATCAGCACGCCTTCGGCCAGGAACTGGGTCAGGAGGTGCCGGTGCTCGGCGCCCTGGGACCGCCGGATGGCCACCTCCCGGATGCGCCCCACGCTCCGGGCCAGGAAGAGGTTGGCCACGTTGGTGCAGGTGATGAGCAGGAGGAGGCCCGCGGCCCCCAGCAGCAGCAGCAGCGGTCGCCTTCCCTCCCCGAGGACTTCCGTGTGGAAATCATCGAGGGTGGCGGACCATCCCGTGTGGTACCGCGGGTTTCGTTCGTTGACGGCCTGGGCCATCCGGGCAAGGTCAGCCCGGGCCTGGTCCAAGGTGGCCCCAGGGCGGAGCCGGGCCAGGCCTTTGAAACTGTGGGCCCCGCGGTTCCTTCCTTCGGGATCCCGTCGGATGACCCTGTAGACCTCGGCCTTCTTGGAACCTGGGAAACGGAAGTCGGGACCGAGGACGCCGAGGACTTCCATCGGCGTGCCCCCCAGGAGCACCGACTGGCCGATCACCTGAGGGTTGGCACCGAAACGCCGGGACCAGAGGCCGTGGCTAAGAAGGATGGTGGTTGGGGACCCCAGGGGCTCGTCCGGGGACTGGAAGGTGCGCCCCAGGAGGGGGCGCGCCCGGAGCAGTTCGAAGAAGCCCCGACTCACCTGCAACACCGGCACGCTTTCGGCCTCGCCCGTGCCCCCGAGGTCCTGGGTGTCCTCCCGGTAGAGGGCCATGCCCTCCACGTCCCGGGCTCCATCCCTCCAATCGAAGAAATCCGGGGCCGAGAGAAGGAAATTGCCCTCCTTCGGTTCGAGGGCATAGAGGGCCACCAGCCGGTCGGCCTCGGGGTAGGGCAGGGGCCGCAGCACCATGGCGTCGATGACGCTGAACATGGCCGTGTTGGCCCCCAGCCCCAGGGCCAGGGTCAAGAGGACGGTGACCGTGAAGCCCGGGGTGCGCAGGAAACTGCGGAGGGCATGGCGAAGGGAGGACAGGAAGAGGGGCATGGTGACTCCAGTGGGCCCATCTTTGCAAAGCTGGTGCCGAAAGTTAAATACAATGAATACAATATTTAATGCAAACACTGGGGAGCGCCTATCCCGGAATTGGGACCCATCATCCCACCGTTGGGATGGTGGTCGCCTTGGGCCCTGAACCCGAAAGGGACCATCCCCGGTATTCCCGACTTCGTCCCGCATCATTCCGGGATCACCCCATGGCAGGAGAAGCCTCGGGAAGGGGCGGGAAAGCTGAAGCCGTTGCGCAAAGCAACTTGAACAATTCTGTCGTGGCCCGGCATAAGGGGCCGCAGAAGAACAACCTGAACAGCACAGGTTGTTCTTGCGCGGCTCCTCAAGCCTCCACTGAACCCCACGCCCTGGAGGCACCCATGTCCACCCCGTTTGCCCGTCGCATGTCCTTCTCCCTCGCCCTCCTCACCCCGCTGGCCTTCATGGCCTGTGCGGGCAAATCCGGGGTCGTCGCCGTGGAGCCTCCCCCGACGCCCTACCTCGGCGCGACCCTGCCGGGCGACACCCCCCTGCTCTTCGAATCCGAGTCGTTCAAGAAGCTCGCCCCCAAGATCCTGGCCTTTGAGTTCGCTCCGGACGGAAAGGTGCTGCTCGTCTCGGTCCCGACCTCCGAGAAGAATGTCGTGAAACTCCAGATGTCCACCTACGCCAATGGCACCTGGAGCCCCCTGGTGGACGCGCCCTTCACCCTGGGCTTCACCTTCTCCCACGAACCGGCCTTCCATCCCGATGGCAAGAGCCTGATCTTCACGGGCGCCAAGGATGCCACCAACAAGGACCTGTACACGGTGAGTTTCGATGGCAAGTCCTTCGGCACGCCCACCGCCCTTCCGGCCCCCATCAACAGCCCGGTCCCCGAATGGCGTGGAAGCATGGCCCCGGACGGGTCCTTCTATTTCGGCTCCCTCCGCCTCGACCCCGCCAACAGCCTGAACCAGATCTTCAAGGCCACGCCAGGGGCGGCGGGCACGTGGAGCGTCGCCCCCATGCCGGTGCCCTTCAATACGGAGAACTACGAAGGCGATCCCTGCATCGCCCCCGATGGTCGGTGGATGGTGTTCTATTCCTGCCGCAGCTACCGCAGCGCCGACCTCTACGTGACCTTCAAGGAAACCGACGGTTCCTGGGGGGACCCCATCCGCCTGGGGCCTGAGTTCAATGGCGCTCCGGAGCAGTACGGGGCGCGCCTCTCCCGGGACGGGAAATTCCTCTTCTTCATCCGCAAAACCGCAGCCGAAGGCGAGCGGACCTTCTGGGTTTCCACCAACGCCATCGACAAGCTCAAGCCCGCCACCCGTCCCTGGTTCGGCCAGGCCCTGCCGGGGGAGGCACCGGTGGCCTTCGCCCCCCCGCAGCTGAAGGGCCTGGGAGCCTGGGTCTCGGAGGTGGCTTTCTCCCCGGATGGCACCCAGTGCTTCGCCACCGCCGGAACCTCCCCCGAGGCCCTGACGCTCCAGCACGCCACCTTCAAGGGCGGGGCCTGGACAGGGTTCGTCGACGCGCCCTTCGGCGCCGGTTTCAGCAAGAGCATGGACGCGGCCTTCGCCAAGGACGGAATGTCCCTGGTATTCACCGGCGCCAAGTCCGGGGGCAGTGCGGACCTGTGGACGGTGCCCTTCACCAATTCGGTCTGGGGCACGCCCACCGCCCTGCCCGCGCCCCTCAACAGCCCCGGCGGGGAGGGCCCCTCCTGCACCGGATCCGATGGTACGGTCTACTTCTCCTCCGACCGCAGCGGCGTCAGCCTGATCTATTCCGCCAAGAAGGATGCCACGGGGGCCTGGGTGGTCACGCCGCTCCCCGCCGCCGTCAACAGCGGCAAGGGGGATTTTGGTCCCACCCTTACGTGGAACGGAGTCTGCCTCGTCTTTTCCTCCCGCAGGGGGGGGGACCACGCGGACCTCTACGTGAGCTTCAACCTGGGGGCTGGCTGGAGGCCTGCGGTCAAGCTCCTGCCCAAGTTCAACACGGATGGGGACGAGGTCGGTGCCCACTTTGCCCCCAATGGCCACCACCTGTTCTTCACCCGCCGCACGGCCCAGGGCAGCCAGATCCACTGGGTGAACACCCTGGCCATCGAACGCCATTTCGCCCTGTGAGTGCCTTCGAGGCCCCTGTGGGGTCCCCGACCTCGCCGGGGGCCGGGTCTGCAGGCACCCCCGGTGACCTCGGTCAGGGGTCGCCGGGAGTCTGGATCCCTCCGTTGCGCGGCCAAGGGCCGTACCTCGAAGGTCGGGGTTCGTCCCTCCTCCTCCCCGGCTGGTACCCCGACCCCCGCAGGCTCGGCCCCCAGTCCCTACCCTGAAGCCATGGACTTCGCCCCTATGGGCATTCAGGTTCCGTACGCATCGTGACACCATCGAAACCCATGGACCGCCGCCCCCCATCCCGTGCTGACATCCTGGCCTCCTGGGATCGTCTGAGCTTCCGCCTTTGCTTTTTCGGGGCCCTGGGCATCATCTGGGTCATCCAGGGTCGGGTGGGCGGCGCCCGCTGGTCCGATGTCATCCGGGGGGAGATCGGGGGCATCATGCCCTGGGCCTTTCTCGCCCCCATCGTGCTGGCCATCTGGCGCCGCTACCCCATTTCCCAGGACGGGCTGCTGCGCGGACTCGCCGCCCACCTCGTGGGCATGTTCATCGTGTTCGTACCTTACTGGGCCATCACCCGGGTCGTGGTGACGGTCTGGCAACTCGTGGCCTACCAGGGAGACCTCGGGGCCCTGGTGAACCTCAAGCCTACGAGCCGCAACCTCTTCGCCACCTTTCAGATGGTGCCCTTCACCTACCTCTTTGTGCTCCTGGGTGCCGCCGCCCTGGACCAATCCAAGGCCCGGCGGGAGGAAGAGGCTCAGGCCGCCCGACTCGCGGGTCAGCTTGCGGAGGCACGCCTCGGGCTGCTCCAGCGCCAGCTGCATCCCCATTTCCTGTTCAACGCCTTGCAGGCCATCTCCACCTTGCTTCATCGCGATCCCAGGACCGCAGACCGTCTGCTGGTGAGGCTCTCCACCCTCCTGCGCGCCATGCTGGATGAGGCCTCCAGCCAGACCCTGAGCCTGCGCACGGAACTGGACCTTACGCGGAAATATGTCGAAATCGAGCAGGCCCGTTTCGCGGATCGCCTGCGCATCGAATGGACGGTGGACGAGACACTCCTGGAGCGGCAGGTCCCGAGCCTGGTGGTGCTGCCCCTGGTGGAGAATGCGATTCGCCATGGACTGTCCCCCAAGGTGGGACCGGGCACCCTGCGCATCGGCGCGGCCCACGCGGAGGGGCAATTGCAGCTCACGGTGGCCGACGACGGCCTGGGCGCCACCGAACCCCTCAAGCTGGGCATTGGCATCGGCAATACCCAGGAGCGCCTTCGCTCGCTCTACGGCGACCGCGCCGGACTGACCATCCACACACGACCGGGTGAGGGCTTCCTGGCCCGCATCCATCTGCCCCTCTCCGAGGACGCGCCCGCCAAGGGGGAAGGGCTCGCCTCCCCCGCAGCCGTCCCCGTGCTTCCGGACCCATGCCGGACGGAAGGTCAGCCATGATCCGTGCACTGCTGGTGGACGACGAACCCCTGGTCCGGGAGCGGGTCCGTACCCTCGTGGAGCAGCATCCGGATATCCAGATCGCTGGGGAATGCGGCGATGGCCCTTCCGCGCTGGAGGCCTTGGACACCTTCACCCCCGATGTCGTCTTCCTGGACATCCAGATGCCGGGCCTCACGGGCCTGGAGGTGGCGGAGGCGTGGCGACGGGAAGGCAAGCTCCCGGTCATCGTCTTCGTGACGGCCTTCGACCAGTTCGCCCTGGAGGCCTTCCGCCTCCATGCCCTGGACTACTTGACCAAACCCATCGATCCGGACCGCTTCGAGGAGACCCTCGGGCGGGTCCGCCAGATCCTGCGGGCGAGTGACCGGAAGGACCTGGACCGGCGGCTGCAGGCCATGCTGGAACTGCACGAACGCAGGCAGGCGGCCCGCCCCCATGTCGTCGTACGGGAGCAGGACCGCTACCTGCTGGTGCCCACCCGCGAGATCCAGGCCCTGGAAGCCACGGGCAACTATGTCTGCCTCCACACCGAGAAGGCCCAGCACATCCTGCGAGGCACCCTGGGGTCCCTGGAGGCACGCCTCGATCCCCAGCGCTTCCTGCGCACCCACCGGTCCTGGATCATCAACCTCGACCACGTGCGCGAAGCCCAGCCCTGGTCCAAGGGCAGCTGGATCCTGCTCACCCGCAGCGGACTCAAGGTGCCCGTGGGACAGCAGTACCGGGAGGTGCTGGAGCGCATTCTGGGGTAAGCGCACCACACGATGACCTTTGAAGGGCCCGGCCACCATGACCCGCGTACACCGCAAACCAAGGGGCACCCAGACACCCCCAAGCCCCTGTCAAAGCAGCCCAACGGCCTATCTATACCCTTACACCACCACCAGAAACCAAGTCCATTAAGTGCGGGGTGGTTTGCCTTTATCCCCTTCATCCCCTTCATCCCTGTTAAACATCTTTCCTTCTTTTATCCCTTCCATCCCTGTTCATTCCTCATTTCCAAATCCTAACCCCAGCAAATATTTTTGAATCCAGCAAATACCCACCACCATCCCTGAGAACTCAATCCCCAATGATCGATCGTGGCACTGGTTTGCCCTCAAGGCGCCCTGGCCCAGGGGGCCTACCTGGCCCTGAGGCGCGCGCTCCCTGTACGGGTGGGAAATTTGGCTTCAGATGCCCAAGCTCTGAGGAGCTTTTCGGGATCAAGAAGCTTGATGCCCTCAGGCCCAGGAGCCGTTACCCTGCACCTGCGCAAGCCATGGTCCCCATACGCGACTGCAAGAACCTGCCAGGGCCCCCGCCCCGAGTCCAGTGGCCTCCCACCGGGCCCCGGGACGACACGGGCTACCTGCGGGGGGTCAGGTAGGCACAGAGCGCCGGTCCGATGGCCACCCAAAGCATGCCGGTGGCTGGATCGAGGGACATGGTGTGGCGATTGGTGGTAGAAGTGCCCGGATCGGTGGGAAGG
>CAZPUI010000237.1:0-7614 GCA_964589695.1 uncultured Solibacteraceae bacterium
AGGCCGTGGACCTTCGCCTGGAGCGCGAGGTGGCTATCAAGCTTCTCACCCGGCGCATCTCCGGCAACCCCCAGGCCAGGGCCCTGCTGGAAGCGGAGGCCCGGGCGGTGGCCGCCCTGGCCCACCCGGGGATTGTGACCCTCCACGCCCTGGAAGCGGCGGAAGGTCGATTGTTCCTGGTGATGGAACGCATTCCCGGCCGAACCCTGGGACAGGTCATGACCAAGGACGGCCTGCCCGAGCCCAAGGTCCTGGACCTGGGCCTCCAGATCGCCGAGGCCATGGCCGCCGCCCATGCCCAGGGCATCATCCATCGGGACCTCAACCCCCGCAATGTCATGGTGACGGACGAAGGACGGGTCAAGGTCCTGGACTTCGGCCTGGCCCTGCGCCAAGCCGCCCAGACGGTGGAAGTTCCGGCCACCACCACGGGATCCTCCGGGGGTCTCATGGGCACCATCCCCTACATGTCACCCGAGCAGTTGGAGGAACGGGAGCTCACCCCCCAGTCGGACATCTTCTCCCTGGGGGTGGTGATGTTCGAGCTGGCCACGGGTCATCGCCCCTTCCTGGGCTCCAGCATGCACGACTTGGCGACGGCCATTCTGGGAGAGGAGCCTTCGTGGCCCGAGGCCATGAGCCCTGGCCTGCGACGGATCCTGGCCCACTGCCTGGCCAAGCGACCCGAGGACCGCCCCCTCTCCTGCACCGAGCTCCACCACGAGCTCTCCGAGTGCCGCCAGGCGGTGGAGACTCCCCCCGAGCTCTCCCGCCGCGTACTGCCCTTGCACGACCTGCGCCTTGAGCAAGACCAGGCCCCCTTTTTCGAGGGCATGGCCGCGGAGATCCTCCAGGCCCTTTCGCGGGTCAAAGGCCTGAGCGTCGCCAGCCGCTCTTCCTCCTTCCTGTACAAGCACTCCAACCTCCCGCCCCAGGAGCTGGGGCGCCGCCTGCGGGTGCGGACCCTCATGTCCGGCACCGTGCAGAAGGAGGGCGGCACCCTGCGCATCCGGGCGGAGCACGCGGAAGCCACCACGGGACGCCAGCTTTGGAGCGAGATCTTTGAAGGCAGCAGCGAGGATGTCTTCCGGCTCCAGGAGGCCATCGCCCGGAAGGTAGCCCAAGCCCTGGCCCTGGGCCTGCAGCCCACCCAGCCCCGGCCCGCCGTGGACCCCGAAGCCTACGAGGACTACCTCCGGGGTCGACACTACTACTTCCGCTACAACCGCCACGGCATGCGCTTTGCGCTCCAGATGTTCCAACTGGCCGTGGCGCGGGACCCCGGCTATGCCGAGGCCTGGGCCGGCATCGCCAACTGCGCCGCCTGGCTCCACATCTACGCCGATCGCACCGAAGAGAACCGACGCCAAGCGGAGCACGCCAGTCAGCGTGCCCTGGCGCTGAACCCCAACCTGGCGGAGGCCCACGCCTCCCGGGGTCTGGCCCTGTCCACCACGGGTCGCCTGGAGGAAGCCACCGCAGCCTTCGACCGCGCCCTTCAACTCGATGCCAACCTCTGGGAGGCCGCCTACCTCAGGGCACGGCACTGTTTTGGTCAAGGACACCTCGAGGAGGCCCTGACCTTCTTCGAAAGGGCCATCGGTCTGCGCCCCGAGGACTGCCAGGCCCAGTTACTGGTGGCCCAGGTCTACACGCGGCTGGGGCGACCGGCGGAGGCCGCCACGGCCCGCCGCCGGGGCATCACCATCGCCGAGGAGAAGCTGCGCCATGTCCCGGATGACATCCGGACCCGCTACCTGGGGGCCAATGCCCTGGTGGGGCTCGGCCAGCGGGACAAGGGGCTGGCCTGGGCCCGCATGGCCCGGAGCCTGGACCCCGATGACCCCATGCTGCTCTACAACCTGGGCTGCATCCACGCCCTGGCGGAGAATGCCGAGGAAGCCATGGACTGCCTTGAACACGCCGTGAGGGCGGGCCTCACGGACAAGGGCTGGTTCGAAAACGATGGGGACCTGGATCCCCTCCGGAACCAGCCGCGGTTCAAGGCGCTCCTGGAACGGCTATGAAGCCTCGGAACGCGCTTTATTGAACGGTGATGAGGCCGATGGCAATGGGCACCACCTTGGTGCTGCCGTCCGCCTGCATGATCTTGCAGGCACTGGCCAGGGCCGTGGGTTGGATCGTGGAGCCTGGGGCGGGCGTCGCATCCGGCTTCAGGTCGAGGGCCACGCGCAGCAGGACGGTGCCGAGAGGTTTGGCCCCCCCCAGACCCTTCTCCGCCGCCACAACCCTGAGGGTGTCCCCCGCGAGGGTGGCCCTCAGGACCTGGGGCGCGCCCCCCAGGTTGAAGGTGGTTCCGTTGGCGAGCCAGGTGCCCGCGGGGTCCCCGGCATTCACATTGGCCCACACCACATGGGTCGACCCGGCCTGCAGGGCCAGGGCGATCCCGGTGCCGGAGTCCGCGGCGGAGCCCACCAGGTCGAGCACGAGGTGCCTGTCCGAGGAGAGACTGGCGTTGCGTAGAAGCCTGTACGTCCCCGTGGTGGGGTCGGCATAGACGAGACGGGTGCCCACGGGGGGCGCGGTGACCGTGAAGCCCAGACCGTTGCTGGTGCCGCCGGGCGTGGTGACGGTGACATTGCCCGAGGTGGCACCCAGGGGAACCACGGCGGTGAGCGTGGTGGCCCCTCCCGGGCTGAAGGACAGGGCGGCCGTGCCATTGAAGGACACGGTGGTAACCCCCGTGAAGTGGGTGCCCGTCAGGGTCACGGTGGTGCCCACCGGACCGCCCGTGGGCTGGATGCTCACCAGGGTGGGGGCCGGGTCCACCACCGAGAAGACGCTGGAGGAGGTCGCCACGCCCCCCGGGGTGGTCACGCTGAGGGTGCCGGTGGTGGCACCCGCGGGGACCTTGGCGGTGATCTGGGTGGCGCTGTTCACGGTGAACGTGCTATCCGCCGTCCCGTTGAAGCGCACCGTACTGGCACCTGAGAAATTGGCGCCGCTGAGGGTCACGGTGGTGCCCACCGGACCGCTCAGGGGGGAGAAGGACGTCAGGACCGGGACGGGGGTCGGAGGCGGTGTGGGCGTGGTCGTCGCACCGCCACCGCCACCACCGCAGGCCACCAACAGGGCCAGGGCCACCGGGGCCGTCCACAGGATCAGGGATCGGAACGTCATGGCCATCTCCTCACCTCACCTGAGCCAGCAACAGGGTCAGGTCCGCATCATCCACTTTGCCGTCCCCGTTCAGGTCCGCCAGCGGAGAGGTTCCGCCGTGGTACCGGGAGAAGAGCAGCAGGTCCAGGACGTCCAGGGTGCCGCTGCCATCCAGGTCCGGGTTCGGAAGGTTGTTCGACAGGGCGAGCTCCCACACCCCCCGTCCCCAGGTGGAGACCCGAAGGTAGCTGCTGTCCGGCGCCAGGTAGATGTCGGTGGTGCGCACCTGGGGCAGCCCCAGGCCAAAGCGCTCCCAGGAAGTCCCCCCCGTGGTGGTGCGGTAGACCCCCAGGAAGGTGGCGATGTAGGCGGTATTGCCTGAAGTGTCTTTGGTGTCCACCACCACACGGGTCACCGGGAGGTCGGGCAGGCCGTGGTCGGCGCGGGTCCAGGTGGCACCGCCATCCGTGGTGCGGGCCAGGTGGGGAGCCCCTTTGATGGTGGTCTCCGAGGTCACGTACAGGATCTGGTTGTTCGCCCAGGCCACGGAGGCGTTGTAGCCCCTCCACCCGGGCAGAAGTCCATCGGTGCCGCTGGCACCCAGGAATTTCTCGGTCCAAGTGGTACCGCCATTGAAAGTCATGGGCACGTAACCGCCATTGCCGGCCACGGCGAGGATCTTGAGATCCGTGGGATGGATGCCCAGGCCGAAGGGAACTTCCCGCACCGTGCGGTCCGCGGGCCAGCCTGCGGTACCTTGGGCGGAAATGGCCTTCCAGCCAAAGTCATCGCACTGGTAGATCCCACCCTTGAGGTCGTAGGTGAAGAAGACCTTGCCCGTGGGATCCGCCAGTTCCGTGGGGGTCGCGATGGGCGTGACGAAGCTGAAGTTGTCTTTGGTCTGGGGCGGGAGGCCCGCCACGAAGGACCGGCCGCTGTCCACCGGGGGATTGACGGTGGAGCGGCGGATGGCCCCGTAGGTGTAGGTCATCAGGGTGTACCCGGAGGCCGGAGCCCACCCCACGCCGAACCCATCACCGCCTCGGATCTGGTTGTAGGTGGTCCCCATGGGGGCCGTGACCCGCACCCGGGTGCCGTTGTCCTGGAGTCCCACCAGGGCGCTGCCTTGGAGCTTGGGATTGACCGCCAGGGCGTAGATCAGGTGGTTGACCTGGCCCACATTCTTGGTGTCGTCGAAGGTCTTTCCCCCATCGGTGCTGGTGAAAATACCGCCATCCGTGCCGAAGTAGATGCGGTGGATGCCCCCGCTCTGGCTGAAGGCGGCGCAGTGGAAGTCGGCATGGACATAGGGCCTTGTACCCTGGGCCAGCCAGTCGCTGAGGATCGTCCAGGTGGCCCCTCCGTCCGTGGTCTTGGCGGAAGCCAGCTGGCCGCCGAGGTAGACCGTGTTCCGGGTGCTGTCCGTGGGATCCACCAGGAGCATATGGTTGAACCAGGCTTGGTTACCCATGAGGTTCATGTCCTGCACGTCGCCGTCCGCCTGGAGGGGTGCCTTGGACATGACCTTCAGGGCGGACCAGGACTGACCGCCATCCGCGCTGCGGAAAAGATCCAACTGCCCGGCGTTGCCCGTGCTGGCGGCATAGGCATAGACCACCGGGTCGCCGGGCTGACCGACGCCCAGGGTGGTGCGTCCGGCCCCCGCAAAGACATTGCCCCCATTGGTGATGGGCTGCCAGGTGGCGCCCTGGTCGGTGGAATAGAACAAGCTGCCGATGGTGTCCTTGTAGGTGGCCATGAGCCAGCCCAGGGAGGTCCTGACGATGCTGCGCACGGCACCAGTGACCCCCGGAACGGGGGTGCAGGTGGCACCGGAATCGATACTGCGGAAGAGCCCCACATCGGTGGCCACCAGCAGCAGGTCCTGGGTCCCGGAAGTGTCCACCTTCAGGTCATGCACCCTGGTCGCGCTGCCCAGGAAGAGGGCCTGGCTCCAGGTGGCACCGCCATCCGTGGACTTCACCATGAAGCCACCGACGCCCCGCTCGAAGGAGTCACCCAGGCCGTAATAGAGGGTCGTGGGCTGTTTGCCAAAGGCCACGGCCCCCCCCATGGTGCTGCCCACGAAGTCCGTGCAGGCAGTCCAGGTCGGATTGGCGGAGGTGAAGGAGGTGGTCTTCCAGAGGCCCCCGCCGGTGCTCAGGTGGTAGACCGTGTCGGGGTCCGTGGGGTGGGGCAGGATGGTGCGGGAGCGGCCGGCATCCACCTTGTGAAGGGTGACGCCGTTCTTAATGAAGTCCGATCGGGTGGGGCCGATGCTCGTCCAGGTGGGCAGGCCCGACAGGGCGGGAACCTCCACGCCCGTGGGGGCGAAGAGGCGGGGAAAGCGGCTCCGTTCCTTTTCGGCCTCCCGCACGTAGTGGCGGTAGAAGTCAGGCCCCAACTCCCCGCCCATGCGGTTCAGCCAGGCCTGTTCGCGTCCCCAGGCTTCATCGACGATCTTCTCCTGGCCGTCCCGGGTGAAACGCTTGTACTGGACCTGGTAGGCCGGGTTCGGCTCCGTGACGCGGCGGGCTTCCTGGGCAATCCCCGGAAGGGTGGTGTCGCCTGCCACCAGGAGCAGGGTTAGGAGACCGCTCCAGCGACATCGGGTCAAGGTGGTTCCCATGACGGAGCTCCTCGGCGTGGGCAGGGGCGCGCAAAGCGGTGGGGGGGGTCCCGGGTCGCGCCCGAAGGTGGGTGAAGGGGGCCAAGAGGAAAGCACCCTGGGCCGCGGCATCCGGATCGCGGTCCGGGCACCCCACAGTCTAGGGCAGTCCATCCGCCCCGAACACACATTTGACTGACGGAACAGGGCTTAGGGCTTGACATTGGGCACGAAAGGGACCCCTACTCCGCGGAGTTTTCCTGGGGCGTACGCGCGCCTACGGGGCCTCGCGATCTTCCTGGGGACGGCTGACCGGGAGGGCCTGGCCCTCCACGGAGGCGTTGGCCCAGGCCACCCGCCGACCGGCCTTCCACACTTCCACCACCACCCGATCCTCGGTCACGGGGTTGTGGGGCCAGATGCCCCGGAGGGTCCAGGTACCGGCAGACCACTCCTGCACCGTGGCGGCGAGCCTGGCCTTGGTACCCAGGACCTTGAGGGCGCTGGAGGCCTTGTGCAGCCGCGGCAGATCCGCTTGTGAGGCCCACCAGGTGCGAAACTCCGCCTTGGCGGGGAGAGGTTTGCCGCCGAGGTCCACCACCACCCGAAACCGAGCGGGTGGCAAGGGTCCCCGGGGCTCCACCCCGGAGCCCCATGTGACGCTGGCTTCGCGAATCTTGAGGTCCAGGGGGCCGGAGGCCAGAAGGGGCAGGGCGGGGAGGAGGAGGAGGCGGCGCATGGGAACGATCATACGTCCACGGTCAGTCGATGCGGATCGACCCCACATCCGTACGGACATCGATCACCTGACCGGTACTCCCCCCGAGGGTCGCCTCCACCTCTCGGCGCCGCTCCAGGTGGACCTTGGCCCCGGGGGTGTTCAGGCTTACGCGACCCACATCGCTGGAGGCGCGAAGGGCTCCCTTGACTCCCTTGAGGTCCAGGGTGATTCGGCCCACATCCGTGCGGATCCGGATGCCTTTGCCCTGGCCATCCAGATCCCGGGCCTCGATGCGTCCCACATCGGACCTCAGGTCGACGGGTCCCCGCACGCCCTCCAGTTCGATCCGGCCCACATCCGTGCGAATGGTGGCCTGGCAATTCCTGGGAACCCGTAGTTCCAAGTCACAGGAGGCCGACTTGAAGCGGAACCATCCCCGGGACCGGGGCTGCTCCGTGCGGAGCACCAGCCGGTCCGCGGAGGGCTCCACGGTGAGTTTCACCTGGTCCCCGTTGCTGGCGGGCACGAAGTCCGCCCGCAGTTCCACCTCCGCCTTGTCCCAGACCGTCACCCGCACCCGACCCACCTGGCAGTCCACCCGCAGGGAACCGTTCGCCGACAGCGGTACGGTACGGAACTCCTCCTGGCGACGCCCCTCTGGGGGCTGAAGGACGAGGGGCTGGGCGGAAAGCACCATGGGCACCAGGGCGAAAATGAGAGAATGACAGAAGCGCATGGGGACCTCCTAGGGCGGCAGATCCAGCGGATACGCAGGGGGCGGAGGCGACGTTTACCGGAGCCTGAAACCCAGGCGGAGCGTCGCCGCCCCCCCCTTCCAGGCCGCCAGCCGCAGGGTCACCATCTGCGCTTCCAGGCGCCCCCAGGCCTCCCGATCCTCCGGGGAGCCTTCCATCCGTGCGGATAGAACCCGACCCGAAGCATCCAGGGTGGCCACCGCGGTGAGGGCATGGCGAAAGCTGCCCAGGAGGGGTGCCCGCGAAGGTGTCTGCAACCAGACTTCCAGCTCCTTCCGGAGGGCTTGGAGATCCGTCCCCACGGGGTCCGCCTGAACGGTATCCAACGCCACTCCGCCCTCCTGCGTGGGTTCCGTCTCCACCTTCCCCGACGCTCCTCCATCCAGGGTGAAATTCACGCTGATCCGCAT
>CAZPUI010000238.1:0-7608 GCA_964589695.1 uncultured Solibacteraceae bacterium
GGGGGGGGGGGGGGGGGGGGGGGGGGGGGGGGGGGGGGGGGGGGGGGGGTGGGGGTGCCGGGGGCCTGGGGGGGGGGGGGGTGTTGGGGGGGGCTGGGGGGGACGCCCACCGGAAGGGGGGGGCCTGGGGTGCCCAGGCGGCGGGGGGTGCGTAGGCGGGGGCGGCGGGCGCCGGTGGGTAGGCTTGGGGAGCAGGGGCCGGGGGTTGCCCGAAGGCAGGGGGTACGAAGCCCACCTGGGTCGGGGCGAGGGGCGCCGGCTGGGTGGCTTGGCCACCTTCCAGCACGAAGTGCAGGTGGGTGTCCCCGATCTGGATCCTATCGCCATGCCTGAGCACCTGTTGGGTGATGCGCTGGCCTCCCACATAGGTGCCGTTGGAGCTCTGGAGGTCCACGAGCACCCAGTCCGCGTGCTGGCGCACCACCTTGGCGTGGTACCGGGAGACCCCTGGTCCCCCCAGGGTCAGGGTGTTGTTGAGCTCCCGACCGATGGTGAAGGGGTCACGGTCCACGCGGCAGGGTTGGCCACCGGGAACCGTAAAACCTGGGCCGGAAATCATGAAACTGGCTTGGGGATCCATGGCGTGCCTCGTGGGGGTGGGACTCCATCCTAGCGAGGCCCCCACGCCTTCGGCAGGGGCTGAAGTGGGACCGGAAGGCGGACCCCCGTCGCGGCTTAGGCACACCCCCAGAGACTCCACCAATCGCTTGACGCAAAGACCCGAATTCCGCGTGCGGTGGGTCCCATCTGGGGTGACGAACTAACGATTCGGGATTGCGATGGATCCAACGAAATCGAAGTAAGTGTATGGACACCGAATTCGTTGATGGAGGTTGAACCGTCCTCGCGCTTGGACTCGCCCAAGGAGGCGTCCAGTGCAAAACCAGCCAAGCAGGTATGCACGATCCCACCATTGCGCTCTTGGCCAATTAACGGTTGTCCTGGTGGTGAGTGTGAAGAAGCTCACACCGACTCGTGAATCCCTGGTGTGCCTTGAAAAGACGCTGGAGACGAGACTTTGGCATCCCAACTGGAGGCTGGTGAGCGAGTAACCACGATCACCCCTCCGGTCGTGTGTTGCCTTGTTCCCCACTTCTGTCCATTCCTCCCGACGGTTCCAACAGGATGTACACGGATTGCTGGATGCCGTGAGTCCGTAAATGGCATCACAGCTGATTGATAGCTGGCAGGGCCCAACCCAGGGTCAAAGGTTGGGCATGAATCGCCATCTGGGTCGCCTACGGGTTGTCTGGATACTCCGGAGCCTGGGGCGACCCAGGGTTTACCGTTGGGGGGCCTTTTGTGACCGTTCGGGATTCATATATCTCCAAAGAGAAACATGAAATTTACCTACTTGAGGTCGGTGATCCTGCTGTGAGACAGTGAAAACATTCCAAATCGAGTGAGCTTCCCTGCTGGAAGTTCACGCGTCCGAAGCCATCTACCTTTGGAGGGACAGATGTTCAAAAGACTTAAACTTACGCGCGAAACCCTCACGGACCTGGACGTAACCAAGTCGGAGCCAGTTATGGGCGGGGCGAGGACAATGCCCACTGAATACATTGGATGCACCGATCCATCCGTGGATCCTGCCTTGTGTGAAACTGGTCTTTCGTGTTACTGCACTGAAGTAACCCACGGCTCATGCAAACAGGGCTGTGAACCAACTGGAATTTGTCTCACAACGACCGCAGTTCCCGTGGCTCCCGCAACGCCAACGTGTTAGTTCGGATTAAAAAATATCAGATATTTAAATTATAATATTTCCTCGGCTTGGCCGAGGGAATATTTTTTGTTATTATCCCTTGTTCTCTTGGTTGGATCCATTCCCTGCAGTGAAAACGAATCCAAATTACGACTGAATTCCGTGCTGCCATCGTTAAGTAGAATCCTTTGAATGCTTCTAACATCTTTCTATCGCTGAAGCGGAGGACCCTCAAGCCTCTCACGTTTTTTGTTTTTTTCTTTTTCGTGTTAGCCTACCTTGGTTCCTATTGGCCGTCGAGGCCATTAGGTCTAATTGTTTTTGTTATTTGGGTGGCAATTCCTGTAATCCTGATGTCAACTTTTGTGATTGTAGGCCCTATCCCCTGGCAATGGGATGACACGCCGCATGGGTATCCTTCCTTCCTTCGTGGTTTGGTTCAATCCATTGTCGTTGTCGAAGCCTGTGTATTGCTGGCGGTGCTTTTAGATGTTAGTTTGCGAATAAGCAAGGGCTTTTCTCCAAACATTGCCTCTGCCCTCCGGATGAATTGCCTCCTGTGGGCGCCACTGATCATGGTGTTTGGATTCTTCATCGCCAACCGAGAACGTGAAGCCACTGAAAAGCTGATTGCCAAAGATGAGGCTCGGGAAGCGCAAACTAGACTGCTGCAAAGCCAACTGCATCCCCATGTTCTGTTTAATGCGTTGAATGGAATCCTGGAGCTCCTCCACAAGGATGTTCTTGCTGCCGAGACCTGTGTTCGGAACATGGCCGACCTTCTTCGCCGCCTTCTGGACGCTTCAGAACAGACGTTCTTTCGCCTGGACCAGGAAAGGCAGCTGGTTGAGCACTATCTGGCCATCGAATCCATGCGCTTGGGATCGCGCCTCAGGGTGGCGTGGGAGTGGGCCGACACCCTGAATGGCAGGCTGGTGCCACCGCTCCTGCTGCAGCCCCTGGTGGAGAATGCCATCAAGCACGGAATTGCCCCCAACGTGGAAGGGGGGGAAATCCGAATTCGCCTCTTGGTGGAGGGCGGTCTTCTTCGGCTCGAGGTCTGGAATACCGGGTGCCTACCCTCGGATGGAACCCGGCGGGGTGCCGTGGGGGTCAAGAACCTCAAAGCACGGCTGGCCCTGGCTTTTGGGGCAGAGGGAAGGTACCAACTCGAACGCCAGGGTGAATGGACCCAGGCCTCGGTGACCCTGCCGGTGGCAAAAATCGGCACCTAGACGAGCCGAATGCCCGTGGGCTCAAGGAGGATGCGCCGTTCCCGGTACAGGGCGCCCAGGGTCTGCTTGAAGGCCTTCTTGCTCATGCCCACCTGGGCGTAGACCTCCTCGGCGGGGGACTTGTCCGTCAAGGGTAGGAATCCCCCTCGCCGCACCAGCAGGGCCAGCAGCCTTTCCGTGAGGGGCCCCACCCGCTGGTAGCCCGCGGGATGGAGGCTGATGTCCAGTTTTCGATCGAAGCGCAGGGCCTTCACGAAGCCTTCCCGGGTCTCGCCCCGGCGAAGTTCGCCAAAGATATCGCTGGCATGAATCAATCCCCAGTACCGATGGTTCACCACCACCCGCATGCCCAGGTCCGTGGGGCCCGCCACCACGAGGGTGACCCTTTCGCCTTCCTTAAGCTCCGTGGCTTCAGATTCCAGGAAATCCTCCACCCGGGCGGAGGCTGCCACCCGGCCCTGGGCGTCTCGGAACACCGCCACAAGCACGTTGCGACCCTCCACCACCGCCTCCCGGGCCTCCCGGGGCACCTCACCCCAGGGCAGCAAAAGGTCCTTGGGCAGGCCCCAGTCCAGGAAGGCCCCCGTGTCCTTGACCTGCTTGACCCGAAGACAGGCCACCTCCCCCACCTGGGCCCGGGGCTGGAGGGTGGTGGCGAGGGCCTCCCCCTTGAAGCCTTGGTAGAGGAAAACGCTCAGAATTGATCCGACCTCCGTGCCTTCGGCCACCTGAGCATGGGGGAGAAGGACCTCCCCCAGGTCCGCGCCGTCCAGGGTGGCGCCCCTGGCCGACAGCCGCAGCACCCGAAGGTCGTTCCGTGTCCCCAGGTTGGCCATGGTGATCCTCCCCCCGGCGGGTGTGGATGTGCCCCTGCCAGGTACCTTGCCATCATGCACCCCTTCCCGGACAAGCCGCAGAATCATGGGCAATCCATCTGATCCTGGGAACCCTTCGCCTTCCGGGCCGCACCTAACCTCTATCCGCCCTTCAACCCCCTTCTGGAGATCCCATGACCCGTGTCCTTTTGTGCCTGGCTTTGCTCTTCCTCGGCTGTCACCGTGGCGGAAGCGAGCCATCGCCCACGCCCACGCCCCGATACCTCTTCATGGCGTACTGGGAGAACCATTCCATGGGGAAGAAGCAGTTGGGCTACGTGGTGGAAGCCTCCGGGCGGTTGAGCACCTTCGATGCTTCCGAAGGGCCCGATGTGGGGATGACGCCCGAGGCTCGGTTCACCGAGGCCCAACTTACGGCCCTGGTGAGCCAGAAGGCCGCCGAGCAGGAGGTGCTGCCCGCCGCGGAGCTCCAATCCTGGATGGCGCTGCGGGAGGGGGTCCGTCGGGGGCCCCTGGGGGAGGCCACGTCCATCTGCGCGGATGCCGGGCGCTTCACGTACGTGGTGTGGGACGAGGTGGGGGGCACCTACCGGCCCTTGCTGGCCTACCAGACCGGGGACTGGCGCCGAGAAAATTCCGACCCCGATGCCCAGAGGCTCAAGGCCCTCATGATCCAGCGGGCGCTGAAGTACAAGGTGGCCTGGAACCTGAACCCCAACAGTGCGAATTGGTGCTCGGGAATGTAAGGTTTAAATCATCCCAGTCCAGGATGTGCGGCCATGTCAATCCGGTCTTTCTTTGCCCGTTTCATGCCTTCCCAGCCCGAACCCTCGGCACTCTGGGAGGCCCTCCAGGTGCTCGATCAGCTCCAGCCGGGCCTGGGGAAACGCGCCTTTGCCTATGTCGTCCAGGGTGAAGACCCCGGGGTGCTCCTGGACCTGGATCGGATGCCGGGGCTGCCGGGGGACTACCTGGGAAAACCCGGACTGACCTATGCCTGGTTCTTCGGGGGCCAAGACAAAGCGATGGAGGCCGGCCGGACCAGTCGGAAACACCGGGGGGCCTTCTACCGGGGGCTCAGGGCGGAGGATGCCCTCCTCGCGGTGCGATTGGGGAAGGTGCTGGGGGCGGCGGACCGGGGCCAGAGCCTGGCCCGTACCGCGGGGGATCGGGTTCCGGAATGGCTGCAGTACCTGGCCAACGACCTCCTGACCACCCTGGACCGTCTGGATCCCAGCGATTTGGAGGGGAGTGCGAGGAGGCAGGAGGATCGGAAGCCCCTGGCCACCACCCGTCCCTGGCTCAGTGTCCAGCTCCTTCACGACCTCCTGGAGGGGGAGGGCACCCCCGGGCCCACGGTCCTGGCCCTTCTCTTCAGTCGGCGCGATATGGGCTATGGGGCCCTGCATGACAAGCTTCTGGAGCTGCCGGATCTGGGCAGCTACCTCCACGCCCATCTCGGGGACCTCTTCGCCCTCCTGCCGGCCCTGGACGTTCAGGGGCGCCAGGTCCTGGCCACCACCCTGGGCCAGCGCTTTCCCCTGGACGCCTTCGCCCCCCTGCAGGTGCGCCTGGCCGTGGACGGCAGCAAACAGGTGCGTGCCGAAGCGGCGAAGTATCTGGAAACCCTTGAAGCGGGGCGGCGGGTGGCCCTTCTGGGGGAACTGCTGCAGGCCGGAAAGGGCTCCGAGCGGGAGTGGGCCGCGGAATTGCTGGGGCGCATGGGGGGTGCTCCGGGTCGGGCCCTTCTGGAAAAGGCCCTGGAGGGGGCCAAGGCCAAGGGGTTCCAGCAGGCCCTCCAGAGGGCCTTGGGCAACCAGGAGGTCGCCCAGGGGGCGCAGGACCAGGAACTCCCGGAACCGCCTCCCTTCACGCCCTTTCCCACCACCACCCTGTCCATGGAGGTGGTGGAAATCCTCCGGACCAACCTGGCGAAGGTCACGGAGGGCCTTCGCCTCGACGCCGAGAAGGAAGTGAAAAACAACCAGGCCCACGGCCAGAAATGGACCTGGGCCCAGAACAGCTACAAGGACATCAAGTCCATTCAGGACAGCGACCTCCAAGCCTTTGTGGAGACGCTCAACGGGGGGCCGAAGGCGGCCAAGGGAGAGCGGATCCTGCAGGCCATGATGGTGAACCACGAGGTCCTGGATCACCCCGACTTCGGGATCCACCAGCTGGGTCGGGTGCTGAAGCATTGGGGTGGGTGGCAGCATTTCTGGAACACCCCTCAAACCATGCGCTGGCGTGGTCGGCTGGCCCCGGGAACCCTGGATCTGCGCCACTTCGAGGCGGCCTTTCCCGGTCTGGGGATCCCCGTCGAACAGGTGGCCTGGGCCTGCCTCGGCGGCCAGTGGGGGACCACGCCCCAGCAGGAACTGCCCCCGGAGCGCATCTGGCCCTTCTTCGCCGCCCACCCCGAATACCTGGCCCAGGGTCTGGGCCTGGCGCCCTGCCCCGAGTCCTACCTGAGCCCGAGTCGGACCCTGGAGGTCATCGCCTGCTTCCCCGTCATTCCCTCCCCGCTGGTGTCCACCCTCCTGGACCTGGCCCTGGGGGAGGGCAGGACCCACCGCGCCGCCGCCCAGGCTGCGCTGGCTCGGGTGCCCAACCTGGTCCAGAGGGTGAGGGAGGCCCTGGCCTCGGGCAAGGGCGAGATCCGGGCCGTGGCCGCGGAGTGGCTGGGGGATCTGGGAGCCAAGGAAGCCCTTCCAGACCTCCGTAAGGCGCTGGTCAAGGAGTCCCGGGAGACCACGCGGGCCACCTTCCTGTCCGTCATGGAGAAGCTTGGCGAGGACATTGCCCCCTACCTTGCGCCCGAAGTCCTGGAGGCAGAGGCCGCCAAGGGATTGAAGGCCAAGCCCCCCAAGGGCCTGGAATGGTTCCCCTTCGAGGCCCTTCCGCCCTGCCGATGGGCCCAGGGGGGCCCGGTGGCGCCCGCCATTCTGCGGTGGTGGCTGACCCTGGCCTGCAAGCTCAAGGAGCCCGGAGGGAACCCCCTGCTTCACCGCTACCTGAAGCTTCTGGACGCTCCCAGTCGGGAGGACCTGGGTCGCTTTGTGCTCCGGGCCTTCCTGGCCCAGGACACCCTGGCCCCCTCCCTGGAGGAGGCCCAGGCTTATGCCCAGGCCCACGCTCCCCAGCTGCTGGCCCAGTACAAGAGCTGGGCCAACACCAGCTGGGGGGAATCCTACAAGGACTACACCCTGGAGCGCGTGCTGAGGGAGCTCACCCAGGCCAAGCTCAAGGAATACGAGGGCAGCGCCATCGGTGAAAAGGGCATCCTGGCCCTGGCCTCCTTCGCCCCACCGGCGGAGGCCGTGGCCCTCATCCGAGCTTACATGCGGGACCATTACACCCGCCGCTTTCAGATCGAGGCCTTCCTGGAATCCCTGGCGGTGTCCTGCCACCCCCTGGCGATTCAGCTCCTTCTGGGGGTGGCCCGGCGCCATCGCACGGCTTCGGTCATGGCCAAGGCCCGGGTGCTGGTGGAGGCCCTGTCGGAGCGCCGGGGCTGGAGCCAGGACCAGTTGGCGGACCGCACCATCCCCACCGCGGGCCTGGATGAACAGGGGGTGCTGGAGCTGGACTTCGGTCCCCGCAGTTTCCAGGTGGTGCTGGATGCCGACCTCAAACCCGAACTGCGCAATGAGGCAGGCAAGGTCCTCAAGGCCCTGCCGGATCCCAACCAAGGGGATGATGCCGACAAGGCCAAGGAAGCCAAGGCCCTCTTTGGAGCCTTCCGGAAGGAAGTCAAGCAGGTGGTGGACCTCCAGACCCAGCGGCTCTACGAGGCCATGTGCGCCCAGCGTCCTTGGCCTCTGGAGGATTG
>CAZPUI010000239.1:0-2998 GCA_964589695.1 uncultured Solibacteraceae bacterium
GGAGCCGCCATGTCCCTGGATGCCCTCGGCCGTCATGTCCTGGTGGAATACACCGGCTGCGATGCCGCGCGGCCTTCGGACCTGGCCCACATCGAGCGGGTCATGGTGGCGGCGGCGGAGGCCACGGGGGCCACGGTGGTGGCCCTCAGCTTTCATCACTTCAGCCCCCACGGCGTGAGCGGGGCGGTGATCATCAGCGAAAGCCATCTGGCCATCCACACCTGGCCCGAGTACCGCTTCGCCGCCGTGGACCTCTTCACCTGCGGTCCCGACGTGGACCCCTGGGCGGCCTTTGATGTCCTGAAGGAGGCCCTGGGGGCCGAGCACGGCGCGGGCATGGAGATCAAGCGCGGGCAGCTGAGGATCCCGGGACTCCGGCACAAGGTGGAGTAGTCCAGCCTCGGAGGACTTGGACACCGGGCCTAGCCGTCCCACGGATGGGACGGAGCGTCGCGTTCATGGGATGTCACCCAGGGCCACCAGCCACAGCATTTGCTGTAATAAAGAAATATAGCTTTCGAGCATCCTTTTTGCATGGTCCTAGCCTTCCCTTGGATCTGCCCCATGCTCCCCAGCCTTCGCGCCGCCTTTCACCAACTCCTCCGTCGGCCCGCCCTCAGCCTCATGGCCATGGTCATCCTGGCCCTGGGTCTGGCCCCCTTGGTGGCGGGCTGGACGGCCTTCCGCCGCGTGGAGGCCTGGAAGGTGGCCTTTTCGGGAGATCGACGCCTCGCCTGGGTGGAGGCTCAAAAACCCGGCACGCCGACGGCCAGCGAACCCGGCGAGCTGCCCCTGAGCATGGTGTCGGAACTGCAGGCCCACCCTGCGGTGGAGAAGGTGGTGGCAGGCGTGATGACCTGGGCCAGGGTCCGGAACGAGCTGGGGGGCGATTACATTACGACCTCCCGCTCCCGGTTGTTCCTGGATCCCCAGATCTTCCCCCTCCTGGGCCTGAAAATGCGCCTGGGTCGCCCCCTGGAGGCCCGGGATGCCCTTCCGGAGGCCCTGGCCTCCGCCGTACTCACGGAAAAGGCCTGGTACCGCCACTTCGATGGGGATCCCAAGGTGGTGGGTCAGGTGGTGGAGCTCCAGGATGTGGCCTTCCAGGTGGTGGGGGTGCTGGCCTCCACCCTTCCCCACGAAGACTGGGATACGGTGGATTTCATCCTGCCCCTGGATGGCCAGGGTCGGTCCACGGTGGGGAGCCCCGTGGACCTGGGAGATGCCCGGACCCTCCTGGTCAGGCTGCGGGAGGGTTGGACCCGGGACCGGGCCACGGCCGCCTTGGGCAACCTGTCCGAGGTGTCGGCCCAACGGTGGCCAGCCCTCCGGGACCACCACCTGGTGGCCCGCCCCCTGGGGGGGCGCATGGGTCTGGAACGTCTGGTCATCCTGCTTGGGTTCGGGCTCCCCACCTTCCTGGTGGCCGGGGCCGCCGTGTCCAGCCTTCTCCTGGCCCTGGGCAGCGCCCGCCAGGGGGAAATGGCCCTGCGGGGCGTCCTGGGCGCCCAGCGGCGACGCCTGCTGGTTGAAGGTCTTCTTCCGGCCCTGCTGCTCTGCCTGCCGGCGGTGGTCCTGGCCTGGGTCCCCAGCCAGGTGGTGCTCAGGTTCCTGGCACCCAACCTTTCCAGCCCCGAACCCGAGGTTCGCCTCTTTGCGGGGTTGGCCTTCCTGGCCCTCCTCGGCGCCCTCGCCGCGGGCGCATGGCCCGCCTGGAGGGCCAGCGCGGTGGATCCGGCCCGGATCATGGGCAAGGGTTCCATGGCCACCCCTGGGGACACGCGCCGGGGCTGGGCCCGGCTCCTCACCTCCTTCCAGGTGACCGTGGCCGTGGCCCTGCTTGGGGTGTCCGCCATGGCCCTGAACCACCTGCGCAAGACCCTGGATATTGAGCCCTTCCCGCACTGGCGGGAGACCCTGACGATCTACCTGCCCTTGCCCGAGGGAGACCCGATCCGGGGCCTTGAAAATACGAGGCTCCGCCTGGCGGCCATGGAGGGGGTGAGGGTCCTGAGCCTGGGCCAGGTCAATCCACTCCCCGAGGATGGCCTTGGCGCGCGGGTGTTCACCGCCGAGGGCAAGGAAGCGCGGGCCATCCCGAACATGGGGGATCCCTCCCTCCTGGAGGTGATGGGCCTGCGGCTCCTGGGGGGAAGGCCCCCCCAGGTCACCGGGGAAGCCCTGGTGAGCCGTGTCCTGGCCCAACGCCTCTGGGGTGAGACCAGTCCCCTGGGCCAAACCTTCCAGCGCCGAATATCCCGGGAAGGGGCCCACGAAAAACTCGTGGTGGTCGGTCTTTGTGAGGATCCTCTGGATGTACTCCGGGGAGGGCGAAGGGTGGCCTGGTTCCTCACGGCACCTGACCCCCAAAGCGTTCCCAAGGGGGTCCAGGCCATGGTTCGCTTGGACTCAGGGGGCGCCAGGGCCCTGGAACGCTTGGGTCGCCAGTTGCTCCCCATGAACGCAGGCAAGCCCACCAGTATCACCACGGTGGAGTCCCTGGTCACCCTTCGGACCCGTCTCCTGCGGACCCTTTCGGTAACCCTGGGGGGCCTGGGCATCCTGGTCCTGGTCCTGGCCCTTTCGGGTCTTGCGGGGCTCGTCCACATCATGGTGGCCCGACGCACCCGGGAACTGGGGGTGCGGAGCAGCCTGGGGGCCAGCGGGGCCCGCCTGACCTGGCAGGTGGTCCTGGAGACCCTGGGCATGGGCCTTTGGGGTCTACCCTTGGGAGCCCTGGGCACTGGCCTCGGCACCTTCCTGGCATCCAGGATGACCTATGGGTTCCAGTTGTTCCACTGGCCCTCGCTCCTCCTCATCGTGGGCATGGTCACCCTGGCCCTTGCCGCGGCCGCCCTGGCCCCGGCCCTGGGCGCCGCCCGGGTCCATCCGGCCGAGGCCCTGCGGATGGAGTGAGCCTCTGGGAAGCGTGGACCGCGGGTGTCACCCAAGCCCCATGGAGGGGCTCATTCCTCCCCAGGGTCCGCCGTGTCCTTGA
>CAZPUI010000239.1:3008-7595 GCA_964589695.1 uncultured Solibacteraceae bacterium
GTGATGACGCTTGGCCGGATGTCCGCCTGAGCGAACGCGCGCATGATGCGTTCGGTGGCCTCCTCCAGGTAGTCGAACAAGGCCTTGGCCAGTTGCTGGTATTCGGGCCAGAGGATCTCGTCCACGAACCGTTCCACCACCCGCAGCTGCACCGTGGTGTAGCGCTGACCATGGCGCCGGTAGGGCCTGAGGCCGTAACGCCGACAGAGGGCCAGGAAGAGCCGGTGGTTCCAGCCATCCCGGAACGTGAATTTCATCTCGATGGGCTTCTCTTCCTTTTCCAGCGCACGAAGCCTTGCCAGGATGCGCTCCCGGGCAGCCTGGGCCGCGGACTTCTCCCCGGGCGTCCCCGCTCCCGCAAAGAGGGCCTCGATCTTGCGCAGCTTGTCCCGGAGTTCCGCTTCCGTCGTCATAGCTCCAAATTAGCCCAATCCCGACCCCTGAACCGCGGGGGTTCGCTACCATGGAAACCTCGCCACACGAGGCACGGGAGGTTCCATGTCCCCACGTTCCATCATGTCCGCGGTCCTCTTGGGTTCCCTGGCCTGGGCCCAGGCGCCGGAGGGTATGGAGGCCCGACTGAAGCGGCTGGAGGGCCAGGTGGAGGATCTCAAGTGGGAGCTGGACAAAGCGCGCAAGGCCACGGATGACATCCTGTGGTTCCAGCGCCTGTCGGACATCGCCCAGGTGGACAAGGTCACCCTCACGGGACCCCCGGATCCCCGGGGCAAGGAACGCTATGGCATCAAGAACGAGCGTCATCCCCTGAAAGTCCAGCAGTACACCTTCGTCCCCCGGAAGCTGGACCCCGGGAAGAAGCACCCTGCCATCGTGCTGCCCCACGGGGGGGTCCACGGTGACTTCGGGACCTACCATGTCCACATCGTCCGGGAGATGGTGGAGCGGGGCTACATCGTCCTGGCCCCGGAATACCGGGGCTCCACGGGCTATGGCAAGGAGTTCTATGAGGCCATCGACTACGGTGGCCTGGAGGTGGACGATGTGGTGGCCTGCGCCGACTGGGCCGTGGAGCATCTGCCCGTGGACGGCACCCGCATGGCCATCACGGGCTGGAGCCATGGGGGTCTCATCGCCCTGCTGGCGGCCTGCAGCCACCCGGATCGTTTCAAGGCCGTCTATGCAGGGGTCCCCGTCTCCGACCTCATCACCCGCCTGGGCTACCACGAGCCCAGCTACACCGCCCAGTTCGCCGCGAAGTACCACGTGGGCAAGGCCCCCGTGGATGCCGTGGACGAGTACCGCCGCCGCAGCCCCGTGTGGCAAGTCCAGAAGCTCAAGACCCCCCTCATGGTCACCTCCAGCACCAATGACCGGGATGTGAACGTGGTGGAAGTGGAGCAGCTCATCCTGGCCCTCAAGGCCGCAGGGAAGGACTTCCGGCAGAAAATCATGAAGGATGCCCCCGGGGGCCACAGCTGGGACCGGATCGACACAGGGATTGCCAAGACGGCGCGGAAGGAGATGTACGAGTTTCTTGCCAAGCATCTGTCGCGCTGAGGCAAGGCTTCGTAAGTTAGTCTTAACCAGGGCCCTTCATGCTATCCGCGCGCGCCCGACCGGGGCGGATCACAGGGAGGCAACGGATGAAAGGCATGTAGGCGGGAGCCATGGTCCTTATGATCCTGCTGGGGTGCGGTGGCCGTTCCACACCCCCTTCCCCACCCCCGACGCCGGCCTGGAGCACCTGGACCCACGTGGTGGATGCCATGGCGCGTGAACTGCCAGGGCAACCTGGATGGTTCACCATCCACCAGGGCCTGAGCACCCTGGTCCCCGCCGCGGATGGTGGTGTGTTCGCCCACGGATGGAGCCCCACGCGCATGGTCGAGGGTCAACCTCAATCGCCCCGACTATGGAGCCTGAAATTCGATGGTCAGGGCACCAGCCTCTGGACAAATCCCCTCGGGGCGGGACGGTTTTCAGAAGCCTACGGCATGGATAACGTTGCCGGCGCGGCCCCTTCGGCCACAGGTGGCTCCTTCCTGCATGGGATCAAGGTTCTTAGTGAAACCGAGTCAAGCATCCGTGGAACGCCGGCCCTGATCCGCCTGAACCAGGATCGCGCCGAGGAAATCGTCCTTCCCGGATTCCGTTCCGCGGTGCCCCCCCTCCCCCAGGGGGACGGTGGCTGTCTCTGGTCCGGGATCAGCGTGGACCCGAGCCCAACGAGACTGGACAAGGTCCTGTTTGTGAGGACGGATGCGAGCCATACCATTCGATGGACCTGCACCCTGCCCTTGGCCCAAACCCGCAACGCCAACCTCCTCCAGGTGACGGAAGGTCCGAACCACACCTGGTGGGGCCTGACCGTCGAATTCAGTCAACCGGGATTCCTGACCTACCATGTCCTGAATGTGGATGCAGAGGGCCAAGGCCGGGTCGTTCACACCCATGACATCCCCTACGATCAGGATTTGGTGTATTCCTGGCCTTTGAATTCGGGCTTTCTCCTGCCCTTGAAGGATGGAGGCTACCTCCTTGCCTCCGCCTGCCTCGATCGCAGCTCGGGAAGCTCCGCCCTCTGGGTGGGCCGCCAGGACGCCACTGGCCAGCCGCTCTGGTCCACGGGGGGCCAGGAGGGGCGGATCCTGCGGGGCAAAGGTCAGCTCTCCCTGGCCGGTTTCGCGATCCTCCCCAACGATGCCTTGGTGGTCACCGGGCGTGACTTCCTTTCCCTCAAGAACCAGGACTTCACCCCCTACGTCCTGGCCATGGATGCCTCGGGACGGGTCCTCTGGACCGTGGACCGCGTACCCAACGGTCCATCGGGTCCCATGCGTCCTGCGGGCATGGCCTTCCGGAGAGGCCTGGCGGTGGACAAGGAGGGGAACACCTACCTGGCGGGCTACACCGGTGTGGGAAAGGCCTGGATCCTGAAACTGGATCCCCAGGGCAGGAGCCTCTGGAACCAGGGCCTGGACCTGGGCTGCACCCTCGACTCCGGGGCCATTTACGACACCTGCGAGGCACTGACCCTGACTTCCTCGGGTGCGGTGGTGCTCTGCATGGCCAGCAGTAAAAGCCCGAAGATTGCCTATTGGGTCACCCAGCTGGATCCGGAGGGCCGGTCGGACCTGCGACCCCTGCAGGCCTTCTTCCGCTAGACCCCCGTCAGGGGAATCCTCCGCCCCCGCCCGAAGGCCCAGGGGCTCACTTTCAGCGCAAAGGGGAGCTGACGCCGCTTGAATTCAGCCCCCCGGGTGAGCCCCAGAATGCGCGGCAGGGCGGTGCGGGCCTGGGCCAGGTCCGCGCCCTCCAGCACTTCCGCCAGGTCCTCCGCCAGGGTATCCGCCTCCCGCTTGGCCTCCACATGGGCCCCCAGGATGGCATCCAGCTGGCGGTAGGGCAGGAGACTCGCCTCGTCTGTCTGGTCCGGCCGGAGTTCCGCCGTGGGCTTGCGTTCCAGCACCCCTCGGGGCACCGCATCTCCCAGTTCACGGGCCAGGGCGAAGACGCGGCCCTTCAGTGCATCCCCCAGGATGCCCAGGACACCGATGCCATCCCCGTACAGGGTGAAGTAGCCCGTGGCGCACTCGCTCTTGTTGCCCGTGTTCAGCACCGCCACCCGGCGGGAGCCAAGGAGGTCGTGGATGCCTGGTTCCGAGGTCAGGGCCATGAGCAGGCTGCCCCGGGCCCGGCTCTGGAGGTTTTCGTCCGTGAGCCCGAAGGTGCGTTCCGGCAGCACGGCGCGCAGGGAGGCCTCGAAGCCCCGGAAGGGGGCGTCGGCGTCCAGGGTGCGGAAGGACAGGCCCAGTACCTCCGCCTGGGCGCGGGCCAGGTCAAGGCTCTCCTGGGAGGTGTAGCGGGTGGGGAGGGCCACCCCCAGCACCCGCTCCGGCCCCAGGGTTCGGGCGGCCATGGCCGCCACCACGGCGCTGTCGATACCGCCGCTCATGCCCACCACCACGGCCTCCAGGCCTTGCTTGGCCAGGTTCTCCCGCAGCCCCATGGCCAGGGCTGACCACAGCCAGGCCGCATCCGTCGGTTCCTGGGTCCAAGGCTGGCCGACGGCTTCCGTGTCCACCCAGCAGATGCCTTCCTGGAAATGGGGCACCGTACTCTGCCAGCGCCCATCCGGTAGGGCCAGGCCACTGCCCCCATCGAAGAGGTGCCAGCTTTCCGCCCCCACACGACTGGCGTAGGCCACGGGCAGCCCATGGCGGGCGCTGTGGGCCTGGAGCAGGCGGCGGCGCATGTCCAACTTGGAAGGCACCCCCCAGGAGGGATGGGTCCCGGGCGGCGCAAAGCTGCCCAGGTGCCCGGGACTGGCGCTGGCATTGAGGATGAGGGTCGCCCCCTGCCCCGCCAGGTCGGCGATGGGATCGAAGGCATAGCGCACCGAACTGGGCAGCGTCTCGGCATCCGCCCAAAGGTCCTCGCAGATGGAGAGCCCCACGCGCTGTCCCCGGAAGTCCACCAGGGCCTGGGGGCCGGCGTCGGGCTGGAAGTACCGGGCCTCGTCGAAGACATCGTATTCCGGCAGGATTCGTTTCCGGACCCGGGCCCGCACCTGGCCCCCCTCGCACCACCACAGCTCGTTCCAGAGCCGCCCCGAGGGGGCTGGGG
>CAZPUI010000240.1:0-7578 GCA_964589695.1 uncultured Solibacteraceae bacterium
CTTCGACATCGCCGCCCTGGAGCTCTACCTTCCCTTCACCTGTGGCGCCAGCATTGGGCTGGTGGATCGCACCCTTGCAACCGAACCCGCAGCCCTTTGTCAGGCCTTGGACCACATCGGAATCACCCTCATGCAAGCGACCCCAGCCACCTGGCGCATGCTGATTGATTCGGGCTGGAGTGGAGCTCCCTCCCTCAAGGCGCTTTGCGGTGGTGAAGCCCTTTCCTCAGATCTTGCACAGCGGTTGCGCGAACGTGTTGGATGCCTCTGGAACGTATACGGTCCCACCGAAACCACAATCTGGTCGACCTCCACAGAGTTAAGCATTACCCACCGTTGCGTCCAGGAATTCTTTGAGGCTCAGGTACAACTCACACCTGGAGCCACGGCATTGATCCAACACGCCCGTACCTTGACGTATGCGGAGTTGAATGCTGCCTCCAATCGCTGGGCCCATCGACTTCGCGCCCTGGGTGTCCGACCAGACACACGTGTGGCGATCTGTGCGGAACGAGGAATAGAAATGGTTGTTGGCCTTCTGGCCATCCTCAAATCCGGAGGCGCCTATGTTCCGCTGGATCCCACATATCCAATTGATCGATTGAATTACATGATCTCAGACAGTTCACCTTTGGTACTGCTCACACAGCACGAACTCATGGGTAAGTTTGAACGCGAATTCGGCCCGCACTTCTCCATTCTGGACCTGGAAGTGGATCCAGGACCCTTCCCAGTGGTGAACCTCAACCCTGATGAGATTGGCCTTGCTTCACACCATCTCGCTTATGTGATCTACACCTCAGGATCCACCGGTACACCCAAGGGGGTCATGATCGAGCACTCGGGCCTATGCAATTACCTTAGGTGGGCATCGACAAACTACGCTCCCAGCCGCTCAGTGGTCTCGTCATCAATTTCGTTCGATGCCACGATCACCAGCCTGTTTACGCCGTTGCTCCGCGGTGGAAGCGTTACCTTGCTCGAGGATGGTGAAGAAATCGAAGGGCTGGAACGCGGTCTTCTGTGCCCTGAAGGCTGCGGACTCGTCAAGATCACTCCAGGTCACCTGGAGGTACTAGGCAACCGGGCGCGGGAAGGCAGCAGGAGCCCCTCTGCAGACATTTTCGTCGTGGGTGGTGAAGAGCTCACGGCCAGTACCGTCCAACTGTGGCAGGATCTCCAGCCAGGCGTCCGTATTGTGAACGAATACGGTCCGACTGAAACCGTGGTCGGCTGCGCCACCTATGAGGTCCCCTTCGGTCAAGATATTCCCCAGCGCGTCCCGATTGGCCGCCCCATTGCCAACACTCAAATCTACGTTCTGGACACCAAAGGCCGTCCATCTCCAATTGGATCCCCTGGAGAACTCTTCATCGGGGGCGCAGGTGTGGCCCGAGGCTATCTGAACCGACCAGAGCTGACTTCTGAGCGCTTCCTGGTTGACCCATTCAGTCCAGAACCTGGAGCCCGGATGTACCGCACCGGCGACCTTGGTCGTTGGCTACCGAGCGGAACACTGGAGTTCTTGGGGCGCAACGACTTCCAGATTAAACTCCGGGGGTTCCGCATCGAGCTGGGTGAGATTGAGGCAAAGCTCATGGAATACCCAGACGTGCATCAGGCTGTAGTCATCGCACGAGAGGATACGCCAGGAGACAAACGACTTGTCGCCTACATTCTCGCCGACATCAATCCTGGGGCCGAAAACCTACGCCAGTGGCTGTCAGTCCGGCTTCCTGATTACATGATCCCAGCTGCTTTTGTGCACATCCATGCCCTTCCCCTCACCCCCAACGGCAAGCTGGACCGAAAGGCCCTTCCCGCTCCCGAGGGGGAATCCTTCCTTGTGGCCAAGTTCGAGCAGCCTGTCGGTGAACTGGAAATCGCTCTCGCGAAGCTCTGGTCAGAACTCCTGAACGTGAAACAGATTGGACGCCATGACAACTTCTTCGCCCTTGGGGGCCACTCACTCCTGGCAGTCCGTCTACTTTCCCGTGTGCGCCAATCGCTTGGGCTCGAAGTGCCCATGTCGGAACTCTTCCAGCAACCTACCCTTGCGACTTTCGCCGCGGTGGTCGGAAATGCCCAGGTGATGGGGCTTCCTCCCATCACCCCTGAGCCACGTCCCGAACGCCTACCTCTCTCTTTCGCACAGCAACGCATCTGGTTCTTGGCTCAACTCGAAGGTGGCAGCGCGGCCTACAACGTCCCCGGCGCGTTGCGCTTGCGAGGGGACCTCAATCGAAAAGCTCTCCGGGCTGCGCTCGATCGAATACTCCACCGACATGAAGCTCTGCGCACCACCTTCCATTTGGTGGACGGGGAACCTTGTCAGCAAATCCTCCCTGCAAGGGAGGCTCACTTCCAGCTTCTGGAGGAGGAGGTCACAACTCCAGAGGATCTCCAGATCCTCATGGCGGAGGAAGCCGCCACGGCGTTTGATCTTACGCAGGGCCCCCTTGTTCGCGGGCGGCTTGTCCAGGAGTCCGAGAACCTTCACACGCTCCTGGTCACGCTCCATCACATCATTTCCGACGGATGGTCAGTGGGCATTCTCGTCGGGGAGTTCAGTGCTCTCTATTCGTCATTCACCAAGGGCGAGGAAGACCCCCTCCCCCCACTGGAGATCCAGGTTGCGGATGTGGCCCTCTGGCAGCACCGCTGGATCTCAGGCCCAGTGCTTCAAACCCAGGCACATTACTGGGAATCCGTGCTGAAGGGGGCCCCCGACCTTCTCCAGCTTCCTTTGGATCACCCCCGCCCCGCCCTCCAGGACTATGCGGGCAACATTCTCCCCATCATCCTGGACGAATCCCTCGCGAATGGCTTGCGAACCCTCAGTTCGCGCTACGGAGCCACCCTCTTCCACACACTCCTGGCCTCCTGGGCGATCCTTTTGTCTCGAATCTCTGGACATGAAGATCTCGTCATAGGCACGCCATCTGCTAATCGTGGTCGCCAAGAGGTCGAAGGCCTCATCGGGTGTTTCATGAACACGCTGGCTCTGAGAATGGACTTATCGGACGGCCCAACCGTGGCTGAATTCATTACGCGCGTAAAAAATCGTGCACTTGAAGCCCAGGCACATCAAGACTTGCCCTTCGAACAGGTCGTGGAAGTGGTTAAACCATCCCGCAACCTTTCCCACAGCCCTTTGTTCCAGGTGCTCTTCGTCTGGCAGAACAATGCATCTGGTCACCTGGATCTGGCGGGACTTGTACCCGAGCCTCTTCCTGAGTTGGAGCACAAGGTAGCTAAGTTCGACCTAAGCCTGACCCTACGAGAAGCTGGTGGGTGCATTGTTGGCGGCCTTGAATACGCCACAGCCCTCTTTAAAAGGGAAACTGTCGAAAATTTTGCGGCATGCTATCGCACCCTCATCATGGGCATGGTGCAGGATGAACCTGCTCCCATCCCCTACCTTCCCATTGTGCCGGATCAGGATCGCCGTCGGATGATGGAGTCCTGGAACTCTACCGCAGCGAAATATCGCAAGGACCACTGCATCCACGTGCTCTTTGAAGAACAAGTCGCCCTCACCCCCATGGCTGAAGCAATGGTCTTCCATGGTTATTCACTCACTTACACTGAGCTGAATTCACAAGCCAACCGCCTCGCCCATCAACTACGATCACTAGGGGTGGGTCCGGATGAACGGGTGGCCCTGTGTGTTGATCGCGGACCTGAAATGGTTGTGGCTCTCCTGGCAGTCCTTAAAGCAGGAGGGGCCTACGTTCCCATGGATCCCACCCATCCCACCGATCGATTGGTTCAAATTGTGCAGGACGCCATGCCCTTGGCGATCATCACCCAGGGCAGCTTGCCCGTGGGCTTTGAACTCCCCAGCTCGCTTCAAGTCGTCGACCTTAATCAGGATCGAACGGGTGAATCTTCGGCGAACCTCAGTCCAGAGGAGCTTGGCCTCACTGCCCGACATCTGGCCTATGTCATCTACACCTCCGGCTCCACCGGCAAGCCGAAGGGCGTCATGGTTGAGCACCGAAGCGCCGTTAACCTTCTCGACGCCATGACGGCCTGCCTCGGGATTGGATTCAAGGATCGAGTCCTTGCCCTCACCACCATTGCCTTCGACATTGCAGCCCTTGAGATCTTTTTGCCATTAACTTGTGGAGCATGTATTGCCTTGGCGGACCGATCACAGGTAACCAACCCGCATGCCCTTGCACAACTTCTGATGGAGCATGGAATTACCTTAATGCAGGCCACACCAGCAACTTGGCGAATGATGTTGGATGCTGGTTGGGAAGGAGCTCACGAACTGAAGGCTCTCTGCGGAGGGGAAGCCCTGCCCGATGACCTCGCGATCCGCATTCGGAGCAGGGTAGGCAGACTCTGGAATGTCTATGGCCCCACCGAAACCACCATCTGGTCCACCAGCACCGAGCTGCGTGGTGAAGAACCCGTTTCCCTGGGACGCCCCATCGCCAATACGCAAACCCATGTCCTCGACACGCATGGACAGTTATTACCTATTGGAATTCCTGGAGAGCTGTTCATTGGTGGAGATGGTGTTGCCCGGGGTTATTTCAACCGCGCAGAATTGACCTCAGAGCGCTTCCAAAAGGATCCTTTCAGTCCCGCCAGCGATGCACGCATCTACCGCACGGGCGACTTGGTTCGCTGGCGCCCCGACGGTGCCCTGGAGTTCCTTGGGCGCAATGATTTCCAGATTAAACTCAGAGGATTCCGTATCGAACCCGGCGAAATCGAGCAAGCCCTCATTAATCATCCTGGTGTGGATCAAGCCGTGGTTCTGCTGAGAGAAGATGCAACCTCAGAGAAGCGCTTAATTGCATACGTGACTGGAGAGGTTGACCCCGGTGCCGGCGTTCTGCGGTCCTATTTGTCAAACATCATACCTGAGTACATGATCCCCAGCGCCTTCGTTTGGTTGAAGTCGCTGCCCCTCACCCCAAATGGCAAAGTGGACCGGAAGACCCTACCTGCACCAGGTGAAGCGTCCTTCCATTGGGTCGAATATGAACCTCCTTTGGGTGAGATTGAAACAATCTTAGCCTCCATTTGGTCCCAGCTCCTTCAGGTCGAGAGAGTGGGACGCCAGGACAGCTTCTTCGAACTTGGAGGTCATTCTCTGTTGACCATCAGCATGCTTCACAAGATCGAAGAAATGTTGCACATTGAATTAGCGCTTCAGGACGTGTTCACGAAACCAAGGCTCTCTCAATTGGCTGATCACATCAAATACGTTCTGGACAGCCACCTTGAGGCCTTTGAATCATTGCAGAACAAACCCCTAGGCGAAAATTAGATCTTTTATGACAAGAAAAACCAAGGAATAGCCATGGAAAAAGTAGATCTTCTCACCCTTTCCGAGAAGGAAAAACTCGAACTTCTTAAAAAACTAAAAAACAAACATCAAATTCCATCCAAGCAACCAATCCTTCCCAAGCCCCAATCCGGACCTTTGCCGCTCTCCTATGCTCAGCAAAGACTCTGGGTGCTTGCACAGATGGAAGGTGTGAGTGAAACCTACCACATTTTCGGCGGCGTTCGGCTACGAGGGAGTCTTCACCGCGAAGCCTTACGTAGGGCTCTCAATTGCATCGTGGAGCGGCACGGATCTTTGCGCACGACCTTCGACCTGGTGCATGGAGAACCCTCGCAGTTTGTGACTCCTCCCGAAATTTCATTTTTCTCCCTGACTGAGCAGCGGATCGATAGTCTCGCAGAACTTAAGCTGATCGCCAGTGATGAGGCCTCAGCCCCCTTTGACCTTAGGCAAGGTCCGCTGATCAGAGGACGCCTGCTCCAGGAAGCTGAGGACCTTCATACCTTGCTCTTTACGATGCACCACATCGTTTCAGATGGGTGGTCCATGGGGCTTCTCATCAAAGAATTCACCTCGCTTTACAGAGCTTTCGTCGAAGGACAGAGCAATCCCCTCTCCAAATTGGAAATCCAGTACACGGACTATGCTCAATGGCAACGTCAATGGATTTCCGGCGATGACTTGCGGTCCCAAGCCCAGTATTGGAAGACAACTCTGACTGGGTCTCCAGGCCTCCTCGAACTTCCCCTGGATCGTCCCCGCCCCCTTCGCCCTGACTTCAAAGGGGATTCCGTCGCATTCACATTGAGCCCCGAATTAGTTAAGGGTGTCCATGAACTGAGTCGACGACATGGAACCACCTTGTTTATGACACTGCTTTCAGCATGGGCCGCCTTGCTATCAAGGTATTCAGGCCAGGACGATGTTGTGGTGGGAACACCCCTGGCAAATCGAGGTAGGCGCGAAACTGCGGACATTATCGGCTTTTTCGTGAATACCTTGGCCCTGCGGATCAACCTGGATGGGGCACCCACCACGGCCGACCTCCTGGCTAGAACCAAGAAACGCACGCTTGAGGCACAAGCCAACCAAGACATTCCATTCGAACAAGTATTGGAAGTCGTAAAGCCTGTTCGTAGCCTAACCCATGCCCCACTCTTCCAGACTGTATTTACTTGGCAAAACCGCAGCGATGAACGCGTTGAGCTTCCAGGACTGAAGATCGAAGCAGCGCCCATTGAAGTCGGGAGCGCCGCAAAGATCGATTTAAACCTTTCACTCGGGGAAGTAGGCGACAGAATCCATGGCCAGCTCGTTTATGCCACGGCACTGTTCGATAAAACAACAGTTACGCGCATGTTGGATGGATTCAAAGTCCTCCTTGCAGGGATGGTCGATCATGATTTGTTACCCATTGAGCAACTTCCCTTGCTGCTGGAATCCGACCGTCAGAAGATCCTGCAGGAATGGAACGCCACGGGAGTGGACTTTCCCCATGATGAATTGGCCCATTCGTTGTTCGAGCAACAGGCAGAACTGACCCCCGATGCCGTGGCGTTAGTCCACGGCGAGGACACATTGACCTATGAACAGTTGAATGCCCGATCCAACCGCCTGGCACATCATCTGCTTGCACTGGGGCTTTGCCCCGATCAGTGCGTGGGGATCTGTGCTGACCGAGGCTTCGGTTTCGTCATCGCCACCCTGGCAACCTGGAAGGCTGGGGGAGCCTACATTCCCATCAGCCCCTCGCTTCCCCAAGAGCGTCTCTTGCATATGCTCGAGGACGCTCGACCCGCGATCGTTGTGTCCGAGCACGGACATCTCCAGCAACTCTTAGGAGGAGTCCCTCTTAACCAACCGTTGGTAAACCTCGAAGAGGACTTCACGGAATACCCAAGTACCAACCTCAAGGTGAGGGGTTTGGCCCCCCATCATTTGGCATACGTCATTTTCACGTCAGGATCCACAGGCGTTCCCAAAGGGGTCATGCTCGAGCACCGCGGTCTTCGGAACCTCTTGCTTGTGAAGACGGAGTTTGCCGCTTCACAGAGTAGCCGCGTCCTTCAATTCGCCCCATTCAGCTTCGACTCCTGTGTCTTCGAAGTGATCGTAGCCCTTAGCTTCGGGGCGGAGCTCCATATTCCTCCTGCTGGCATTCCACTTGTGGGCGTGGCTCTTGGCGAATTTGTAGATTCTCACCAGGTCACTCGCGCAATGCTTCCGCCCTCTGTACTGGCAGCCATGGCTGAAGAAGTGACCATGCC
>CAZPUI010000241.1:0-7521 GCA_964589695.1 uncultured Solibacteraceae bacterium
GCTCCCGTATTGTTCTTATTCCATTGCAGAATGAGAGGCCCAACGGCAATCGGTATATGCGTTGAGTTGACTGCCTCACCAGGGCTGATCAGGGTTGGTAAGGCCAACTGCGAACTGCCATTAAGGTATCCCATCCAGGTATCCCACGGGAGGGTTCCGGGACAAGCGGTAGAGGTTCCGGGCATTTCATTGTGGCCACGAATTCCTGGCAAAGAACGCACTTTCGGGATACCTTTTTGATCACAAAAAAACCTCGCCATGTTCGCCGATGCCTGTAGCATTGATGAATTTTTCCAATAGTCAGGGTTCACAGCAGTAGCCTCGTGTTCAACTCCGATTGATCTGCTGTTATTTGGATAGCCTTTTGCTCCTGCATGCCATGCTGTGTTGGATACAAGTACCAGCTGGGAAATTTGACCTTCCTTGGAAATTACAAAATGGGCGCTAACTTCAGATGTGCAATTTTTAAACCATGAAATAGCACCATTATATGTGCCAGTTCCAATCCAATGGTTTACCCAAGTATCGATCGCCTGACTACGCCCAGTTGTGTAATTGCAAGATGTAAGATTGCTAATAGCCAAGGAATAGTCGGTCGACACCGAGGATGAGTTTTTTGTGATTGAAAACCTGTCATCAAGAACTGTCGTGTTGAAATCAGCATAGGGGTATATACATATTTGTTCGTTCCATAAGGTGGTCGATTTAATGCCATATGCAATGATTTTATAATAGCGCTCAACTTGTTGGACATTGAGATGATCATCGAATAATCCGGCAAGTTGTTTGGTCGCTTCTATCCATGCATCAACCGTGCTGAACGCTTTGCGCTTTGACCCGGCATAATGCGCCAGTATGGCGGCCGCCCCACGAATATTTTGCTTTGGATCATCCTTTAATAGCTGGGGATCAAGTCCGAGTAACCGAGCAGCTAAACCAAGTGTATTTGCATAATTGTTCTGCACTAAATGCATCACGCCCCAGCCTTGGTCTATGCTAGGCCCAATTTGTGTCCAATTGCTTTCAACTTGTCCGATAGCCATGAGCAAGGCAGCAGGAACATCAAATTCTTCGGCTGCTGCTGTGAAATAGTGTTCCAGTGTTCTAATGCTTGGATGGGGCCGACTGAGATAGTTAACCCATAGTTGCTGGGGATTAGCCGTTTTGTGATTGACGCTAGAAGAATGACTGCCGTTGGTCGCAACAAAATTAATAATTCTTTCTATGTCTTGCTGCTCGCGCTGACGAAATTCAAAACCATTTACATCATGACTGATGCGCAACGGCATTTTTTGGAGCATTTCAATGCTCATTGTGGGCTGAGGCGTAGCCTCTGGTCGTGACACAGTTACTTGTGCAATGAGGTGGTGAGTCATCGAGATTAAACTGATTCCAAAAAAAGCAATAATTGTTTTTAAGGTCTGGGATATCATTCTGGGTCGACTAGTTTTGTTTCCTACTGGTATTGTGATTTCCATAAAGGTTCCTCCATTGTTTTTGTATGGATAGAAATGAAAAGCGCGTTGGGTTGAAGAATCCAGCCGTTGTGACTGTCTGAATTGAATAAATTAACGCAAATTTGCAGCCCTGGATGGCTTGCAGTTGGTTATAGCGGAAAACAAATAACTATTAATATTTACAAAATGGCCCACCTGGGTTCGGGCCTTTAACCGGAGGAACGGAACGTAGTTCCGGTCCGTTGAGTTCGAGGGAAAAATTGGACCCTAAAGGTGGATAAGAAAATTCAGCGGTCAAATCACCGGACGGCGATAAGGCCAGAGGGGCTCCTTAAGCAATCCGTGAGGCGTGGAGTGGGCCGCAACTAGGGTGAAATAGCAAAGATCGGAGTGGTCCAAAGATGATCGCACACTTCATCGCATAGTCAATTGGTTTATGCTTGTTTACGGATTTGGGCTGACGAATTGTAACCGTTCAGGTCCCCTTCTGAATCTGCGATGTTCAGGCGCGGCGGCTGGAGCAGATTTCATTAGATTTGATGAGATATTACCTGGTACTTATAGTTGGTTTTGTTCACCCTGGGTGAATGGCAGACCCAACGGCACGGATCCAGAACTGGAAGCTCTCCTTAAGGCGGCATTACTGCGGATCGCAGAGCTGGAGGCCAAGATCGGGGCGAACTCCGGCAACAGTTCGAATCCCCCGAGCTCCGACAAGGGCCGGAAGCGAAAACCGCCAGTAGGTCCTAGCGGACGCAAGCCTGGCGGGCAACCTGGACATGAGGGGACGACCCGTGATCTGGCGCCTGCAGAAGATGTGGCGGTCACGGAGGACGTGGATCCTGAGCAGTGCGAGAACTGTGGAGCATCTTTGGAGGGCAGACCCCGGCTTGATGCCATCGTCCGTCAGTTCTGGGAGACTCCCACCGCCAAGGCATTCATCCAGCAGGTCAACCTTTGGGCGAAGGCCTGCGCGATCTGCGGCCACATCAACCGAGGGAAGGCACCAGAAGGGACGCCACAAGGCGCATTTGGCCCTAGGCTCCAGGCCAGGATCGGCCTTCTGAGCGGGCGTTTCCGGATGACCCGTCGCGAGGTGGTCAGCCTGAGCAAGGCGCTGTTCGACGTGAAGATTTCGCTGGGATCCGTGCAGGCTTGCTGCAAGGCCGTGAGTGAATCGGTTGCGGAAACCTCTGAAGCCATTCACGAGGAACTCAAACAATCTCCAGCGGTGCACGCGGACGAGACCGGTTACGCGAAACTCGGTGAGAGGCGAATGTGGTTGTGGCTCGTGGCCGGGGGGGATGCGGAAGCCTTCATGCTGCTCCCCGGTCGCGGTGTGGATCAGGCGAAGGAACTGCTGGGCGAGAGCTTCCCAGGCATCATTCACAGGGATCGATGGAAGCCCTACGAGCACATTGAGGAAGCGGTACACCAGCTCTGTCATAGCCATATCCGGCGCGACTTCCAGAGCATGCTCGAAAGCTCGGGTGAGACTGGAACCCAGGGTTGCATGTTGAAACTGGCGAGCGACCGCGCCTTCCATTTGTGGCACCAATTCGAGAGGGACGAAATCGATCGGGAAGCGCTCATCAGGATGATGAGACCGATTCAGATGGAGATCCGAAACCGGCTGGAGGCCTTGCGGGACTGTCCCGGCACGACCAAGAAGGCCAGGGGTACGGCCAAGGACCTCCTGCGCCAGTGGGACAGCCTGTGGACCTACGTCCACACCGAAGGCGCCGTGCCAACCAACAACGAAGCAGAGTCAAGCATCCGCAAAGCCGTGCTCTGACGGAAGGTGAGTCTATGGGTGGAGAGCGAAGACGGTGCAAGGTTTGTCGAGCGAATGTTGACCATCGCCGGAACCGCGCGAAGACGCAGTGTCGATCTGCTCGAATGGCTCACCCAGGCCGTTACCGCGCGCCTGCATGGCACTGCGGCCCCACCCTTGCGCTGATCATTCAGGTTGGGAGAACCATCGGCCGCGTTCGGTCCCCCTAGGGGACCTGAACGCTTACGATTGGTTTTGGGCGCGGCCCCTCATCGGATTCATTCACCTTCTGCGCGCAGGGCGCCACTCCCCGGATTCCGAACCCCAGGTGTCAGGTCCGTGGACCCCTGGACCCCTTCAGAACCCCGGTTGGATCTGGGGCAGGTTCTCCAGATCGTACGGGGTGGTTTGGTACACGCTGTAGTTCAGCCAGTTGGTGTAGAGCAGGTGGGCATGGGCACGCCAAGTCACCAGCGGGGCGAAGGCCGGGTCGTTGTGGGGAAAGTAGTGCCGGGGCACCTCGATGGTCAGGCCCCGGGACACGTCCCGATCGTATTCGGCCTTGAGGGTCAGGCGATCGTATTCGGGGTGGCCGGTGACGAAGACCATGCGCCGGTCCTCCGTGGCCACCATGTAGACCCCGGCCTCATCGGATTCCGAGAGGAGTTTGAGGGCCGGGACCTTGAGGATGTCCTCCCGCCGCACCTCGGTATGCCTTGAATGGGGGGCGTAGAAATCCTCGTCAAAGCCCCGGAGGAGGGGTTCCAGGGGTTCCAGGGTGCGGTGGCGGAACATGCCAAAGACCTTGGCGGGCACGGGGTACTTGGGCACGCCGAAATGGTGGAAGAGGCCTGCCTGGGCGCCCCAGCAGATGTGGAGGGTGGACCAGACATGGGTCCGGCTCCAGTCCATGAGACGCACCAGCTCGGGCCAGTAGTCCACGTCCTGGAATTCCAGGGTCTCCACGGGCGCCCCGGTGATGATCAGGCCGTCGAAGCGCTCACCCAGGACCGTTTCAAGCGGCTCATAGAAGGCGTCCAGGTGTTCCGAGGGCGTGTTCTTGGACTCATGGGAGGACATGCGGATGAAGGTGATGTCCAGCTGGAGGGGGGTGTTGCCCAGGAGGCGCAGCAACTGGGTCTCGGTGACGATCTTGGTGGGCATGAGGTTGAGCACGGCGATGCGCATGGGACGGATGTCCTGGTGCAGCGCCCGCTCCTTGGTCATGACGAAGATGTTTTCCTCCGCCAGGGTTCGGGTGGCGGGAAGGTCGTTGGGGATTCGCACGGGCATGGAAGGATTCCTCACAAGGGATTCGGGTGGGGCTGGGGGAGAACCCTCGCGTGATGAAAGGTACCGCCCAGGTAAAGTCCAGTATGCCCCAGGGTTTAGGATGCCTGGGCCCCCGTCCCTGTGCAGGGGAGCACGACTCGCCATGGCCAAATTCGGGATCAGTTCTTCCCCGCCGGATCCTCCGTGCCCACATGTCGACCAATGAAGCCCTGGATGAGGCGGAGGAGGATGGAGGCCTTGCGGGCGTCCCAGTCCAGGTAGAGGTCCGCCCGGACTTCGTTGGCAAAGGCCCTTCCCTGGGGGGGATTCGCACCCCGGCCCACGACCACCAGGGGCGCGCGGAACGCCAGCGTCTCCAGCAGCAGCCGTGTGCGCCGTCGCGCCTGACCCTCAAGGTCATCCAGGTCCACCACCACGAGGAGGGGCGGGGCCTCCAGCAGGCAGCGAATCTCTCCCACGCTGGGGATGGCGATGCCCACGGGACCGCAGTAGTCCAGGGCCGGGGCCAGGGCCCGGGCCAGGGCTGGATCCCGGGTGATCAGCAGGGTGCCCTTGGGTGGACGGCGCTCGAAGGCCATTTTCTCGGCCTCGGCCCGCACGGCATCCCGGTTGTCCCAGCGCAGTTGGGCTTCCCGGCGACGGGGGGCCATCCACTCCTGGAGGGCCGCGAGGGTGAGGGGTTCCAAGACTGGATGGAAACTGAGACCCAGGTTGACGCTGCCCATGTGTTGGATGCGGGCCTGGGTCTGGAAGCGCGGACCCGCCTCCAGCTCCACCTGCAGCGGGAGCACCTGCCCAGGGTGGAGGGGGCGATCCCGCAGGGCTTCGAGGCAGAAGAGACCCGCCCCAAGCCCCGAGAGGCTCTCCACCAGGGCATGCACTGCGGTGCCATCCGGCAGTTCCAGGGTGGCGCGGCTCCGGTCCGCATGCTCGATGCGGTAGGCTTGTCGCCGTTCGCTGGAGGTGACGGAGGCCGGCAGGGCCATTCGGACCATGGAAACCTTCTCCGCGGCCTCCATCTCCACCATCCGCGTGGGGCCCTCCAGCATCGTGAGGTTCCAAGGCCACCGCAGGACCAGGTCCTGGCCTTTGAAGGGCCGCAGGGCCTCCAGGCTGAGGTGGACCCTCAAGTTCAGCACGCCATTTCCCAGCTCGAAGGCCCGTCCCTCCACCGTGTGGTTCGGCCGGACCAGTTGCATCCAGCCCTTGCGCTGGACCAGTTCCTCGAACATGGCCCGCCGCAGCGGTTCCGGGATCGGATCTTGGAATGGGTGGCGTTCGGGCACTGCGGTCTCCCCTGGCCCCTTCACGGCAGGCGCGGGAGTGGACCTTAATTGTGGCAAAGGCCGACGTTCCGGGTCTGGCCTGGGACTTCTCCCCATGGAAACCCTCGGGAAGGGTGGCCCCATGGTGGGACCCTCTGCTATGCCTGGAAGGTGAATCCTGTGGGGTTCCTTCTCCTTCGAGGTGCGCATGCAACCCTGGTCCCTGGCCGATGTGGCGCCCCTCCTGGGGGCCACCCTCCTGGGGGAGGCCTCGGTGGTCCCCGGCTCCCTATGTCTGGACACCCGCAGTCTCCAGCTCGGCGATTGCTTTGTGGCCCTGCGCGCGGCCCGGGACGGCCATGATTTCGCGCCCCAGGCCCTTGCCCGGGGCGCTTCCTCCCTGCTGGTGGACCATCCCCTGGACCTGGAGGTGCCCCAGTTGGTGGTGCCCGACACCCTTGCCGCCCTTCAGCGCTGGGGTCAGGCCCGGCTGGAGGCCTGTCGGCCCTCGGCCGTCTTCGGGATCACGGGCAGTGTGGGGAAGACCAGCACCAAGGAACTGCTGGCGGGGGCCACGGGGGCCTGGAAGACCCCCGGGAACCGCAACAACACCCTGGGCCTGCCCGAGGCCCTGGCCACCCTTCCCCGGGGGCTGCGGGCCGCCGTCCTGGAAATGGGCATGAGTACTCCGGGGGAGATCGCCCGGCTCACGGAGATTGCCCCCCCGGACTTTGGCCTCATCACCACCATCGGCACCGCCCATATGGAAAACTTTCCCAACGGCCAGGAGGGCATCGCCCGGGCCAAGGGGGAGCTGGTGGCGGGACTCCGACCTGGAGGGCCTTGGGTTCATCTGGCCCTGGACCCCTGGGCGTGCTGGATCGCCCAGCAGCCTTGGGCCATGGAGGCCCGGGCCGTGCCGGTGGGGGAAGGATCGACCTTCGGCTGGGAGGGGGTTCGCAGCCTGGGGCCCCGGGGCGAGGCCTTCCGGCTGCGGACCCCCCAGGGTGTGGCGGAGGCCACCCTGCGCCTCCGAGGCTCCCACCAGGTGCGCAATGCCGCCCTGGCGGGGGCCCTCGCCGTGCTGGCGGGCTTCGACATCCAAGGGGTGGTGGAAGGCCTGGCCACTGTGGAACCCGAGGCCGGGCGGGGGCGCCTCCATGTCCTGCGGGGGGGCGGTTGGCTGTTGGATGAGAGCTACAACGCCAGTCAGGACAGCATCCTGGCCTGCGCCCAGACCCTCCAGGAACTGGAGGGCGGCGAGGCGGTGGCGGTGCTGGGGTGCATGCGGGAGTTGGGGCCGGAGGCCAAACGGTTGCACCGGGACACGGGGGAGGGGCTGCGTTCCACGGGACTGCAGCGACTGTGGGTCTATGGCGATCACGCAAACGACCTGGCAGAGGGCTTCGGGTCCGGGGCCGCCGCCTTCCCGGATTTCGAAACCCTGGTTTCGGCCCCAAATGGCCTGTCCGCAGTGGCCCAGGGTTCCCGTATCCTGGTGAAGGGCAGTCGCCACTGGCAGGCCGAAAGGGCCGTGGCGTGGCTCCTGGAGCACCTGGCCTAGGCGCTTCCGTTCGCATAACCCTTTTTACACGGCGGCGCGATGATTCCTTGGCTGTGGCAGTACGTGAAGACCCTCCCCGGTGGCGCCGTCATCGGCTACATCACCTTCCGGGTGGCCATGGCCATGGCCTGCGCCTTCCTGCTGAGCCTGCTCTTCGGGCCCTACGTC
>CAZPUI010000242.1:0-7518 GCA_964589695.1 uncultured Solibacteraceae bacterium
GATGGGTACTGAGCAGCGCCCGGCCCATGGTTCGTCCCCAGACGGGAGGCCAGGTGACGGTGCCACCCCAGTGATGGGCGACGATGGTCAGGAAGTACTGTTCCCCTGGAACCAGCAGCCCGCCAGGAACCCGGAAGGAGGTTTCCTGGGTGCGGAAGGAGGCCACCGTGGCGGACGCACTGCTCGTCCGGTTGTTGAACAACCTGACGATGGAGACCAGGTAATCGTGGGCCGAACCGTAGGCGGGGGGATCCCAGGCGATGAGGGGCGTGCTTCCCACGTTGGTCAGGGGCTGGTTGAGACTCTGCCCCCCGACCCTGGGGTTCTGGACCTGTCCCACCAGGGGAAGCACCGGGAGACCCGGGGCCGGCAGGTTCGTGGTACGCGTTTCCACATAATTGTTGATGTTCCGGAACCCGGTGGCGCCGTAGGCCTGGAAACGCGCTACGGCGTGGAGGCCCGCATAGGCCTGCTTCTCGAAGGGCGTCACCCCCTGGAAGGGATGTCCGTGGCTGATATCCCCCGCATCGATATCCACCACCGCGTCCGGCGAGGGATAGTCCTGGGCTCCGATCAGGACATCCGCGGTGGTGCTGGCGGTTTCCATCCCGGAGGCGAGATACCGGGGCAGATGGAAATACACGGTGGAATTGAGCCCGATGAGGCCTGGGCCCGCATTCGAGAAGGCGACCTTGAAGTGGGAGAAGGCCACCACGGGACGCACCGTTTCCCTCGGCAGGGACTGCAGGGTCCCGCTCAGACTGGCGGGGGCGCCCTGGTTCATCACCAGGTCGCTCTTCAACAGCCCCTTGTCCAGCACCTGGAGCAGGGAGAAGGCAGGGGAGGCCACCGCTCGGTAGTAGCCAAGGAACAGCTGATCTCCGGCGTTGCCATCCACCAGCTTGTTGGTCGGCCAAGTGAAGGTGCCGGTAGCCTGGGTGGCCCCCACAGTGGGCATGGGATCCCATTGCCAGGAGGCTCCGGAATACGCACCCCCATGCCGGGTCTCCACAAGGTAGATATCGTCCCCGTTCTGCCAGGGACCAATACCCTCCAGGTTGGTGGTAAGGGTGGTGCCCTCCGTCGCGATGACCATACCGGCACGCTCGGCCGTAGCGGCACGAAGCGCGAGGGTGTCCTCCTTGAACCAGGTGTAGGAGGTGCCCGTCTTCAACCAGTAGGGCCCTGCAGGCAGGGGCATCGAACTGGAGAAGGAACCATCCAGACTCCACGTCCCACCCACATGCAGCTGGCCGCCCTGGGCAGTCGGCTGGATGAATTCCAGGTCGGCGAAGGGGTTGGGGACGATCTCCTCCGTGTTGTCATCCTTCAGCCGCACGAAAGAGCGCGTGCCCTGAATCACCCTGGAGGTGGGCAGGGTGGACCAGGTGGAACCGACCTGGATCTGCCAGGTGGTGTCCGGTTCCGTCCAGACCACGGCTCCGCCCTTGATGGAGGCCCCATCCAACTGCATCTGGTAGACCATGCCCGTGGTGCGGTTCCACCAGATCAGGTCGTCCCGGCCATCCCCATCGAAATCGCCGGTGGCCACGATCTGCCAGTCCACGTTCGGCTCGTTCCAGATCATGGCGCCTGCCTGGACATTGCCCGCCAGGATCGGCATGGCATAGACCGCGCCGCTGCCCGTGTTCCTCCACAGCAGGTCCGTGGTCCCATCCCCGGTGAAGTCCAGGAGGGCCACCGGCACCCAGGTGGTGTCGGGTTCGGTGTAGAGCACCAGCCCGGAGCGGATGGTGGTCCCGTTCATGAGCATGAGGTAAAGCATGCCGCTGTTCTTGTTCCGCCACAGGATGTCCGCCCGGCCATCCCCATCCAGGTCCCCCGCACCCTGGATCTGCCAATCCTGGTTGGGTTCGGTCCAGATCACCGCACCCGCCAGCTGGGTGGTTCCACTCAAGGGCATCAGATAGACCATGCCGCTCACGCGGCTGCGCCACAACAGGTCCGCAAATCCGTCCGCATTGAAGTCCGCCACGGACTGGATCTGCCAGTTGGTGTCGGCTTCCACGTGGATCACGCCCCCGCCCTTCACGGTGGCCCCATCCATCAACATCCCGTAGACCATGCCCGTGCTGCGGTTCCACCAGACCAAGTCCACTTTGCGGTCCCCGTCCAGATCCCCGCTCCCCACGATCAGCCAATCTGCACTTGGTTCGGTCCAGGCCACGCCTCCCGACTGGACAGCCGTGCCCACCATGGGCATGACGTATACCATGCCGTTTCCGGTGTTTCGCCACACCAAGTCCGAGCGGCCGTCTCCGGTCACATCGTTCCGCGGCACCCGGGGAGGCAGGGCCATCGCGGATGCCGTCCCCTCCCGAACCCCGAAGGGCTTGCCCAGCACCAGACCAGGGGTCTGGACCCTGAGGCCTGCCGAGATGGAGGTAAAGGCTTGGGCGGCCCGGGTGGGCAGGTTCAGACGTCCCTGGGGCACCGCAAGGGTGGCCAAGGACTCCTGTGCCTGCAGTCCGCCACTCCCCACCATGGCGAAGAGCAGACTGACAAGGAAGCAAACGATACGAAGGCTCAGGCTGCGCACCATGGGTTCTCCTGGAACAGGCAAACGACAACGCTACTTCAATCCTCTTTTTCCCCGCAAGGGGCAAGAAGTGGTCAATGGGTAATCAAGAACCAATCCCCTGCCGTCTCCGCGCTTTTTTACATTCTGGCAACAATTCCGCCCATCACATATCACCAAGTCGATACGGAAACCCACGAGGTCCTGGCAGCCCTCAACCCCGTGTTCTCCGCTTCTTGTCCGGTTCCACCAGGAAGGCCATGGCCTCCTCCTGCTCGGCGTCGCAGTGGAGGCGCAGCACCAGGCCCGGGGCAACTTTCCGAATCTCGATGACCTTGAGCACCCCCGCCAGGTGGGCGTACTCGGGCACGAGCTCTGGCAGCTCATTGGGGGCCTCCCGGAAGAACTGGGTGTTGAAGATGTTCTCGGGGTCCTCGGGGTACAGGGGCAGGTAGCGGATGGAAGCCTCCACCAGGTCCTGGAAGAAGTGGGTGCCGAAGCTGAGGTCCGGGGCGTAGTCCCCCTGCCGGCAGGCCATCTCCACCAGCATGGCGGTGTGGTTGATATCGGCATAGCCCACGGGCACACCCTGCTTCACATCCCCCCGGCTGCCCCAGCGACCCGGTCCCACCAGGATGAAGCGCCGACGGGGCAAGAGCGCGTTGAGTCGCCCCACGGCCCGCCCCACCGCCAGGTAATCCGCCAGCTCCGGCAGATCCCGGTAGCTTTCGCAATCCACATACACGATGTGGCTCAGCTCCGGAATCCGCCCATTGGCCACATAGCGGCGGGCCGTGAAGAGCACCCGTTCCGGGGGCACGTCCTTGGGCACGGGCATGGGGGTGGTGTCCAGGCTCTGGCCCTGGGGACGGCACTGGGTAAGGTAGAGGTCCTGACCGTCCGAGGCGAATTCCAGGTCCACGGGATGGCCGTTGACCTCCGCCAGGGTGGTGAGGATGCTTTCCATCTTGGCCACGAAGGGGGTGGTCTGGATCAGCCCCTCGAAGGTGACCACCGTACTGTCCTGGTCGAAGTCCAGCAGCAAGGGGGGCTTGTCGAACATGCGATCCCCTTCCCGCACCGAGATGATCCTGTGGACATGGGGGTATTCGGCCCCCACCTCCTTCAGGAAGTCCTGCCAGGGCAGGCTCACCAGCGAACGGGCCTCCAGGTCCAGGACATCCACCTGCTGGGGGGAGTAGCGGGTGATCTCGTCCACGGTGACGTTCACCCGCAGCCGGGGCTGGCCCGGGGCCAGGAGCACAGGGTAGTCGTCCCCCACCCGATCCACCGCCCGGGTCCCCAGGCCAGGCACCAGGCGCAGGAGGCCATCCTCCCGCCGGATCCGGGGGGACCATCGGAATTCATTGTGGGAGAAGGCCACCCCCGCAAAGGTCGGAAGGAAGTACTTCCCCATGCGACGGCCCACCACCTCCTGGATCATCACCCCCATCTCCTCCCGGAAGTCCAGGAGCCCCCGCTCGGCGCGGTAGTGGATGGGATCGGGACTGAAGATGGAGGCATAGACCTCGGCAATGGCATCCAGCAGGGCCGCGAATCGCTCCCGCTTGCTCCCCTGGTTGGGCAGGAAGAGGCTCTTGTACTTCCCCGAGAAGGCCGCCCCCAGGCGGTCCTCCAGCAGCGAGGAACTCCGTACGATCAAGGGCACTTCGCCGAAATCATCCAGGGCCACGGACAGCCCCTTCACGATCTCGGGAGGAAAGCGCGAATTCTGGAAGACCCTCACCAGGTGCGGGTATTCCCGTCGCACCTCGTCCAGGTTCTTGTACTTCTGCTCGTAGACCTCCTCCAGGTTGTTGTAGCGGATGAAGCCCAGCACGGCATCGGAGGCGATGAACCAGGTGCGGGGAACCTTCACATCACCCAGCTCCGGGCGCTGGCGGGCCTTGGCCCAAAGGATCTGCGCCGCCAGGAACTGTCCCGCACACTTGCCCCCCAGGCGCCCCTGGGTGCCCGGCAGGTGGATCATGCGCTCCAGGAGCCCCAGCATGGCCTCTAGACCCACGAATTCCTTGGCCACCTTGAGGTAGTCCAGCTGGTCGCTCAGGAAGCGGCGGATGAGGTTCACCCGCACGGACATGAGGGTGGAGGGAGGAAGGCCCCCACCCTCCTGCACCACGTGCTGGTAGCGCCGCAGGGCATCGGCGATCTCCCCGGGACTGGCCTGGGGGGCCACCACGGTCTTCACCAGGAAGGCCGCCCGGTCCTCCTGGATCCAGTTCTGGATGCGGGAAAGAATCTCCGCATCATCCATGACCTGAGCCGCCAGGGCCGTGACCTTGTCCCCCAGGGTCAGGCTCAGGTCCAGGGGCCGCTTCTGGAGGGGCTGGTTTTTCTCCCCCGTGTAAGCCTCATCCAGACTGTCCTCATCCTGGCCGAAACCCTGGAGCAGGGCCTGGGCCTCGGGAATGCCCCGCCAGGCCAGGTGGTTGGCGAGCTTCCAGGAGATGCGCACGAAGAGGTCCGGATCCGTGCGCCGAAAGAGGTTCAGGGCGAAGCGCCACTCCGAGCCCTCGGAGGAGGCCATGGTTTCCTTGGCCAGATGCCATTCCTGGAAAACCTCCTTCAGTTTCTGGTGAAGGATGAAATGTCCCAGGCGGTCGGCGATGGTGCGGATGAGCTTGCCCTCTTCCCTGAGAAAGGGTCCCTCGTCCGCCCGGGGGCGTTCCTCCCGGTACGAAACCGCCACACAGCCCACCACCCGGTCCTGGACCACGATGTCCGCGGTCTGCTCCCAGGCACTGGGCCTGAAGCCCTCGGTGCGGTACGAGCTGCCCCCGTACTCGATGCGCGCCTGGCACACCTGGGGATACTGCCAGCCCGGGGGCAGGACCTGGAGGATGGCCTGGAAAAGTTCCGGGAGGGAGGCATTGGCCCGCTTCAGGGCCTCCTCCACATCGTAGAGGCAACCCAGCTCCTTGGCCCGCTCCTGGAGGGCCCGGAGCAGGTGCTCGGTGTTGCGACCGCCCTCACCCATGGCGGAGCACCACGCCCCGGCCGCTGCGACCATCCACCCGAACCTCCAGGGGGGTCGGCAGGCGCAGGTGGCGCACGAATCCAGTCTCCTCCACCGCCGCCTGGGCTTCCAGCCAGGGGAAATCCACGGGATGGTCCCCATGCTCCGCCACGGAGAAGTACATCACCTGCAGGTTGGTGAGGTTATGGAAGAAGTGGGAGCCCTGGGAAAGGTCCGCCCGCATGTTGGGCAGCTGGGTTTCCACGATCACCCTTACCCCTGAGATCTGGCCGAATTCCAAAGGAATGCCCCCCGTGGGGTCGGAGGTGCCCCAGCGCCCGAAGCCCACCAGGAGGTAGGGGCGCCCCTCCTGCACCAGCTTCTGGTTGAAGCGGGTCACCTCCCGGGCAATGTCCCGGGTGCGGGCGGGGTCGAAGGCACTGGGCCTTAGGTAGACCACGTCCCGCAGGCCCTCCACCACCCCATTCCCCAGCACCTGCTCCGCCGCCACCAGGAGCCGAGGATCCTGGAACACGGCCGGATCGAGGTCCACGCTCTGGTGGCTCACGGCCATGGGCCGCACCTGCAGGAACCCGCAGCGGGGCTCGGGCTCCAGGGTGAGGGCGAGTTCGATTTCCACGGGGGCTCCCAGGGCCTGGCCGCAGGTCTCCAGCAAGCTGCGCACCAGGGCGTTCACGGCCACGCGGTTGTACTGAAGGATGGGGGCGAAGTTCACCAGGCGGGGCCCGGGCACCTGGATGTGGGGCACCAGTCGGTTGGAGCCCGCGTCGAAGGTGGAGGCCACGGCCCGCAGGGTGCCATCACCCTCCGCCTCGGCCAGGGCGCACTTCAGCAGGTACTCGGTCTCCGCCCCCGGATCGTAGGGGGCCGGGCCCATGTTCCCGGCCCAGAACCCCGTTTGCGTCTGCTGGAGCAGTTCGTTGAGCGAGTTGTAGGGGGGCGGGTCTGTGGGATGGGCCGGGGGATAGCCCCAGGCCAGGCCCCCCCCGCCGGTGGACCGCCCGCGTCCCAGGGCCAGCTGGCAGTACCCATCCTCGGGGCGGGCGTGGCCCGAGGGATAGTAGTTGTAGGAGCGGGCCACTCCGGAGACGTCGGGGTAGTAGCGGTGGTCATGGCGTTGGCCCACCACCTCCTGGATCACCACGGCCATCTTCTCCTGGGCATCCTCCACCCCCGCGCTGCGGCGGTAGCTCTTGGCGGCTTGGAAGTAGGTGGAGGCGTACACCAGCTTGATGGCCTCCACCAGTTTCACGAAACGCGCATCGGCGCTGAGCTGGTTGTTGGGGGTCATCTTGGTGGCATAGACCCCCGCGAAGGGCCGCTCCAGGGAGTCCTCCAGGAGGCTCGAGGAGCGCACGGCCAGGGGTACCTTCACCTGCTCCGCCAGGGCCCGCAGGTCTCCCACCAACCAGGCCGGCAGCTCCCCCTTGAGGAAGGCATGGGCCATGCGCGCATCCGGCAGATCCTCCGCCGCCGTCTCGTGGAGGTCGTTCAGGTCCATGAAGGCGTCAAAGGCCTCGGTGGTGAGCACCACCAGGTAGGGGATGGCCACGGAGATGCCCTCGCAGCCCTGGGGATAGGCGGCGGCCAGGGTGGCCTGGATCCGCGCCAGTCCTGCGGCCTTGCCCCCCAGCTCCCCGTCCCCGATGTAGGCGAAGGGGCTGGCGGGACTGAAGAAATCACGGTCGAAGCGCTGAAGGGTCACGGCATCCTCCGGTCTCATACCCAACCCCGGGCCTTGCAGGCACTGGCCACCCGGGAGACGGCGATGACATAGGCCGCATCCCGCATGCTGAGCTTCTTCTTGCGCGCCAGGTCGGAGACGGCGAAATAGGCCGAGGTCATCTTCACATCCAGCTTGGAGAGGACCTCTTCCTGTTCCCAGTAGTAGTTGGCGGTGGACTGCACCTGTTCGAAATAGGAGCAGGTGACGCCCCCGGCCCCCGCCAGGACCGTGGCGGACTCCGGATAAAGAAACCGC
>CAZPUI010000243.1:0-7495 GCA_964589695.1 uncultured Solibacteraceae bacterium
TGAGACTCAGGAGCTGGCGCACCACCCCGGCCGCGCCCTGGGCCGCCTGGAGCAGGCCCGCGAAGTCCTCCCGGCCCGGGCAGTTGTCGTGGAGCTTGGGACGCATCTGCTCCGCGGCCTTGATGATGACGGTCAGGTAGCTGTTCAGGTCGCTGGACACCCCCGCGGCCATGGCCCCGATGACATCCATGCGGTGGGCCAGCTGGAGCTGGCGCTCCAGTTCCAGGCTTCGGCTGATGTCCCGCAGGATGAAGACACTGCCCACCACGTTGTCCTCGCCATCCCGCAGGGGCGTGGCGGTGGCGTCCAGTTCCCGATCGGGACCTTCGGACGGGTGCACCGTGAACCCATGGTGGGCGGTTCGGCCCTGGCGGCTCTCCTCCAGCAGGTGCTCGAAGCCGGGTCCCAGGCTCCGGAGGCCGACCTGCGTGTCCCCCAGGCATCCGACCTCCAGGGACAAATGGTGATGGAAGGACGGGTTGGCGTACCGGACGTTGCCCTCCAGGTCCACCACCAGGACCCCCTCCGGCAGGTTCTCCACCACCGACCCCAGACGGTCGCGGTTGGAGGGGCTCTCCGGGGGCAGGACCTCCAGTTGGAGGTCGGGATCCAGGGCCCTCAGGGAATCCTGGAGCTGTTCCAGGGTGGTGCCGGGAGCCGTGATTCTGAGCAGCAGGGGCCGGGTCATGGCATCACCCAGGGCGGTGGGGTTTGGAGGCGTATGAGAAGGCAGCCTTCAGAGGCGGCGGAGGACTGGTATTCACCCCTCGGCAGGCGTGAGGCAGGTCTTGAATTTCCGGTCTGGAATCAGACGCCGGGGGAGGATCGGCCGCACCTTGGAGACTTGCGGGGGATTGACCGATATGAAACCAATAGCCATGCGTAAACTGGGGATCGAGGGAAGACCATGAGCCTGCCGCAACTGAAAAGCCGTGGTTACACCGTTGAAGACTGGAAGTCCTGGGAAGGACGCTGGGAGCTGATCAACGGTGTCGCCTATGACATGACGCCTGCGCCTTCTGTGGAGCATCAGCGGGTGAGTCGGCACTTGGAGCGCGCAATCGAAGACGGTATTGAGGAGGGGAAGCGAAGGGGTGGTGAAGGGGCCTGTGAGATGTTCCATGCACCGCTGGATGTCTTCCTGGGTGGCAGCGTCTTTCAGCCCGATATCGTGGTGGTGTGCGATCCGGAGAAGATTTCGGAACGTGGCATTGAGGGAGCCCCTGACCTTGTGGTGGAGATCCTGAGTGCCTCCAACTCCAGCAGGGACACCGTGGTGAAGCGGTGGGCCTACGCGGAAGCTGGGATTCCCGAATACCTGATCGTTGACCCAATTGAGAAGTTCGGAACGCTTCTACGCTTGGAAGGTGGGCATTACGTTGATAGCGCGCCGCTGGAATGGGGCTCTGTGCTGGGTCTGTTGGGCGGAAAGTTGTCTGTAAAACTTGGGCGTTAAGCCCCGGTGACTGGACCCCAGCGCTCCAAATGGGCATTCAGCGCGTCCAGGGCTGCCCGCATGGCTGGGGCGTCCTGGGCATCCATAGCCAACCGAAGGTCCCTGGCCTGGGCGCGCAACCCTTCGATATCGCCACTCCAGGTGGCCACCACGGCTCCCAGGCTCGCAGACAGTTCCCCCAGCTGGTCCTCCGCGCGGATCCTGGTGTGGGGGGAGAGTCGGCGTGCCGCCAGGTCCTCCAAGGCCGTGCGGAAGCGGTAGAGGGGGCCCGCGATGCGGTGGCTGAGGAGCACCACGAACCAGGTGACGAGGACGGCGGAGACCAGGAGGCAGGCCAGGGTCAGGACCCCCACGATGGGCAGGAGCATGCGTTCCAGGGAGCGGGCGCTGGCATGGGCGGAGGCCAGCACCGTCTGGACCTCGCTCTCCAGGAAGATGTAAAGACCCAGGGCGAAGACCCCTAGCACCAGGGTGAGGACGAGGAGGAAGAGCCCCGCCAGCCGGAACTGGAACCGGGGGTCGATGAGCACGATGCGGCGCGGCTTGGGATTCGACATGGGGTTCCTCAGTGGCAGGCACGGCAGAGCTGGCCGCGGTCGTTGCGCAGGGCCAGGTAGTAGGTGGGGTGCGAGGCCTTCCGCCGGAAGGTCCGGTCGAAGAGGCTCTGGGATCGCCAGCTCACGGAATCCCGGCGGGGCCTTCCCAGGTCATGGCAGGTGGTGCAGCCCAGGCGGCCCTCCGGGGCCAGCAGGGCCGGATCCCGGGGGGGGCGGCGGAGCTGGAGGGCCACGGGATGGTGGGACTTCAGATCCGAGGGACGGTGGCAGCCTTGGCAATAGGAAGTGCAGGGACGGCCGCGGCCCCGGGCCCAGCGGGTTTCCAGGTCCTGGGCATGGCAGGGTGTGCAGGCCTGGGGCCCTGGGAGGCAGGGGATGGGCTCGGGAATGTTCGCCAGGGGGGTGGCCAGGAGGGTGGCCAGGAGGAAGCCGAGGCTGAGCAGGGCCCATCCTCGTGCCATGGCGCGTCTTCCGGCCGCTACGGAAAGAAATTTCAACATGAAGGTACGTCCTGCTATGCGCGACACCCGGGGGGTCATCAGAACACCACCACGCACTGGGCGAACCACCCCGTGCTGCCGAGGCTGGGTTCCTCCTCCACCATGGGGCCGCTCCAGAGGTGGTGTCGGCCCTCCACCTTGAGCAGGAGCCACTCCCGGAGGCCAAGCCGCAGGCCGGCCACGATTCGGGCATCCCCAGGGCCCGTCCCCGGTTCCAGGATCCGCTCCCAGCGGCCGTAGGCCTGGGCCTGGCACCCTGTCCAGGGCAGGGCCTTCTCGAACCCGAGGTGCCAGGCCCGCTGCAGCCTTCCCGGCTTGGCCCGCCAGGGCTTTGACCGGCGTTCGAGCCATTCCCCCCGGAGGGTGAAGGACGCCAGGTTGACCTCCAGGTCCAGGGCCAGGCCCCGCTCCCGGGACTGCAGGTCCTGGAAGCCCGAGAGCCCGAATTCCAGAAGGTGCGGTCCCCGGGGGGCCCCCAGGGCATAGGGGTTTTCCAGGGGGCTGAGGCCCAGGCGCCCCCCCACCCGGCGCCCCCCGGCGGAGCCCTTCAGCACGTAGGCGGTGTGGCTAAGGGTGCCCGTGTCCCCCAGGATCCGCAGGCCCAGGTCGTTGGCGCCGCCCTCCATGAGGACTTCCGTGCCCAGGGGCCGGGCCATGGAGGTGCTGTCTTTGGAGGCGAAGTACTGCCAGTCCGAACCGAAGGGCACATCGAAGCGGCCCACCTGGACATGGAGCGACTGGACCCCCGAGAGCCGGCCCCGGGGGGCCACGGTGCCTCCGAAGGGGTTGAAGTCCAGAAACCCCACGGGCCAATGCAGACCTTCGCGGTCCCGGGTGATGGCCAGGGCGGCTTGCAGGTCCTCGTGGAGCTCTGCTTCACCATCCAGTTCCAGGGTGCCCCACTGGAACCGGGGGGAGGTGGAGGCCAGGCTCGCATCCCCGAAGCCCGAGAGGCGCAGTCCCGTGGCCTCGGTCAGACGGGTGCGCAGGCGCTCCAGGGGCTTCGTGGGGGGGGTGTCCTCCCCGCTCAGGAGGAGGAAGGGAAGGAGCCAGGGCAAGGAGGGCATGGCGGGGCTCAGGTTTCGGCCAGCAGGGCCGCCAGGGTCTTGGGTTCGAAGGGTTTGGCCAGGGTGCGCAGGCGGGGGATCTTCCCGAGCTCCCCGAGCACCTGGGGGGTGAGGTGGCCGGAGCATACGATGATGGGCAGCTCGGGGCGAAGGCTCCTCAGGCGCCCGGCCGTGTCCAGGCCATTCATGTCCGGCATGTTGTAGTCCAGGAGCACCAAGTCCACGGGGGTGGTTTCAAGGTGCAAGAGGGCCTCCCGGCCCCCGGAAAAGGTCAGGGGTTCGTGGCCCATTTCCGCGAGCAGGGCGGCCACGGAGGTGCGCAGCAGCTCCTCGTCGTCCACGATGGCCACCCGGAGCTTCCCGGTGCCGGGACGCGGGGCCAGGGGGGCCTCCACCGGGACCTCGAAGGTCATGAACCGGAGGCTGGCGATGGTGCCCGCCCCAGGGGTGCTCTGGAGTTCAAGACGGCCGCCATGGGCCTTGGCGGTGCCGTGGACCACCGGAAGGCCCAGGCCCGTGCCCTGGCCCTGGGGCTTGGTGGTGAAGAAGGGATCCATGGCCTTGGCCAGGACCTCGGCCTCCATGCCCGGACCACTGTCTGCGACTTCCACCACCATGTTCCCGGGGGACAGCGTGAGGCTCACCCTCAGTCGGCCGCCCTCGGGCATGGCATCCAGGGCGTTGGAGACCAGGTGACCCACGGCCCGCACCAGGGTGTCGGCGTCCCCGATCAAGGTTGGGGCCTGGGCCGGGAGGACCAGGGACCATTGGATGCCCGTGGGCGCGCTGGCATGGAAGGGGAGGCAGGCCTTCACCAGCACCTCCCGCAGGTCCACGGGGCAGGGCTCCTCCAACCCGCAGCGGGAGTAGGCGATGAGGCGGTTGACGATATCCCGGGCCCGATGGGTGGCGGAGAGGATGCTCTCCGTGGCTTTGGCCACCTTGGGGCTTGGGCTGGGTTGCCCCTTAAGGGTGGAGGCCATGCCCAGGATCACCGCCAGGGCATTGTTCAGATCGTGGGCCACACCCCCGGCCAGCACACCCAGGGACTCCTGGTGCCGAGCCTGGGCCAGCTCCGCCTCCAGGGCCTGCCGGTGGGCCTCCGCCCGCACGCGGTCTGTGACATCGAAACCGTAGCCCAGGTAGCCCTGGAAGGTGCCTTTTGCATCCACATGGGGCCGTCCGAAATGCACGACATTGCGGTACTGGCCGCGGTGGTCCCGAAGGTGGAACTCGGAGGTGAGGGTCTCCCGTGCGGCCAAGGCGCGATGGAAGTCCCCCAGCCAGCGGTCCCGATCCCCGGGGGCCAGACCCTCCAGCCAGCCTGTGGCCGCCTCTTGGGCGGAGGTGCGCCCCCGGAACTCCAGCCAGGTGCGATTGAACCAGTGGAAGCGGCCCGTGGCATCCGCCTTCCAGATGAGGGAGGGGGCCTCGTCCAGGAGGAGGAGATGTTCATCCCGGGTGGCCTGGAGCTGGCGCACCTGGTGCCGGGTCACCCACCCCAGGGCTCCAAAGAGGGCGAGGATCAGGGCGGTGCTCAGTCCCCAGTCCCGCGCCTGTCGCCGCCAGCCTCGGAGCGCCTGGTCGCGGTCCAGGATGGCCCGCACCCCCACATGGAACCGGGGGCTGAAGCACCGGGCCTCCAGGGGGGCCTCGGCCAAGGTCCTTCCCGGGTCACTACCATCGCTGAACGACCGGGCGAGGAGGGTGCCATCCTCGTGGTGCAACTCCAAGTGGTCCCCTGGGTCCAGGGAGAGGTGGGCCATGGACTCGGAAAAATGGACCGGCTCCACCCCCAATCCCACGATCCAGTCTAGGCGTTGCTTGGGCCCCGCCAGGCGCTTGGTGAGGGGAACGAACCCGCCACCCCCCCGGGTGTGCTGCATGGGGCGCCCCACATGGAGGTCCAGGTGGGAATCCTGGGTGTGGTGCAGGAAATACTCCCGTTCCTGGACCACCTGGGAGCCCACGGGGTACCGGTTGCTGGTGGCCACCAGCCTGCCCCGGGGATCCACCAGGAAGGCCACGGCGAAGGGGGCCTTGACGCGGATGGCTTCCTTCAGAAGGGCATGGATCTCCGCCTCTCGCAGGGGGCCCTTGGTCACCGCCAGGGACACCCGGAACCCAATGAAGTCCAGGATGGACTCCGCTTCCTCAAGGGTGCGCTGGGTGAGCTCCAGGGCCGTTTCCGCACGGTGTTCAGCCTCGTGAAGGGCCCCCTGGAGGGTCCGCTGGCGTTCGCGCCAAAGGTTAATCCCCACCAGGAGGGGAATGAGCATGCCCACCAGGACCGCCATGGTCAGGAGGCCACGCTTCTTCCATCCAGGGTCGGTGCGCATGGGGCTGAGGATTCCAGTGCATCCCTCATCGACGAACCCCGGGCCGGGATGAATTACGGTAGGGGTGTTCGATCCCCGGCACCCAGAAGGGATGCCAGGACTCCGGGTATCGCAGACGAGGAGGGCGAACTTCGCCTGTCCGCCTCGTGGGGGTCAAAGGATCCGAGGCATGCGTCGGAGCCAGACCTACACCTTCCGCTTCTATGGCACTTGCCAACGCGGTGCGCCCTCCCTGGCGCACCCTCCAACGCCTCGGTACCCCTCGGGTTCGGGCGGGTTAGCGACGCCGGGCCCAGCTGGTGAAGCCCATGTCCACCTCGCTCACATGGTGGGCGAGCCAATCCTGAATGAATCGCGCGAACTCGCTGGCCGTGGGCGGTGTGCTGGTCTTCCAGCGTTCCGCCAGATGCTTCACTTTGGTCATGAAGGTCATGTGCTGAGCCTGGTGGGCCTTGAGGTCCGGGTACCCGTGCTCCTGCATGAAGGACTCTTCCGTGGTGAAGTGGTTGGCGATGTAGACCACCATGAAGTCCAGGAGGGCATTGATCTCGTCCTTGGGCATGCCGCTCTGGAAGCCATCATGGAGCTTGTTCACCAGGTCCAGCAGCTGCTTGTGCTGGTCGTCGATGAACTGGATGCCGGTCTCGTAGCGTGGATTCCAATGGGCAACAGGCATGGCGTACTCCAGAATCCCATCTTGCCACCCGGCGGAGGCGTTGGCAGCACCGATGTGGGCCGGGGTCTCCGTCGCTCCCTCGGGATGCCAGGATTGTTGTCAGGAAGGCGCTTTTCCGCGACCATGACCCTATCCACCGGAGGATGACGTATGGCTGCAGATGCAGTGATGGGCAAGGAACTGCCTCAGAAACACCCCGCAGGACTCTGGGTCCTGGTCATGACCGAGATGTTCGAGCGCTTCAGCCACTACGGCATGCGAGGGTTGCTGATCCTGTATTTGACGGCTTCCAGGGAGGCCGGGGGCATGGGATTGCCCGTGAGCCAGGCCGGGGCCATCTTCGGGGGATACCTCCTTAGCATCTACCTCTTCGGGCTCTCGGGTGGGCAGATTGCCGACAAATTCCTCGGGGCCAAGCGCACCATCCTGCTGGGCGGACTCTTCATTGCCGCGGGTCAGATCCTGCTCCAGATCAAGGAACTGAATTGGCTGGTGGCCAGCCTGGTGCTTATCAGCGTGGGCACCTGCCTGCTCAAGCCCAATATCAGTGCCAGTGTGGGGCGGCTCTACACCAAGGATGATCCTCGGAGAGATGCGGGGTTCACCATGGAATACATGGGCATCAATGTGGGGGCCACCATCGCCCCCCTGATCTGTGGCTACATGGTGGGCTCCAGCTTCCAGGGTTGGCTCGTGTCCAAGGGCTTCAGTGCCGGAGCCGGTTGGTCCTGGGCCTTTGGCATCTCCGGCGTAGGCATGCTCTTTTCGCTGGTGAACTTCGCCCTCCGCCGTCGGCTCATCACCGATGCCAGCCTTCCCGCGGACCATGTGGCGCCCGCGCCTGCGGGCCAGAGGTTCGTCGCCCTTCTCATTCCTGTGCTCATGGCCATGTGCTGGATG
>CAZPUI010000244.1:0-7438 GCA_964589695.1 uncultured Solibacteraceae bacterium
CTACACCCGGGAAGCCATCCATCGCGGGCATGTTCACAGCCAGGGTCACCAGGGCCAGGTCCTGGCTGCCCTTCTCCAGGTAGGCCAGGGCCTCCACCCCGTTGCTGGCCTCCGCCAGCTGGTAGCCCAGGACCTCCACGGCGCGCCCGATGATCTTGCGCATCACTCCGGAATCGTCGACGGACAGGATCTTGCTCATGGGAACCTCAGGGGAGGGTGCTGCGGTAGTACGTGCCATTGGCATGGAGCAGGGGTTCGAAGTCGTCGCAGATGCCCCGGAGGGTCTCCACGGCACTGACGATGAGATGGCCCGAGGGGGCCAGGAGGCGCGCCAGGTTGCCGTACAGCCTGCGTTTGAAGTCTTCCGCAAAATAGATGGCCACGTAGCGCATGAAGACGATATCGAACTTGCCCAGGGCATCCAGGGAGTCCTGGAGGTTGTACTTCCGGAAGGTCACCATCCGCCGCACGGACTCATCCACCACCCAGACCTGGCCCTCCTGGCGGAAGTACTGGTCCCGCAGGTCCGGGGGCATGCCGCGGTTCATGGAGGCCTGGTCGTAGCGCCCCGCATTGGCGACGAAAAGGGCCGAGGGGGAGATGTCCGTGGCCACGATCTCGAACATGTCCGGATGAAGGCCCGAGGTGCTGCGGCAGAGCTCCCGGATGGTGATGGCGATGGAGTAGGCCTCCTGTCCGGTGCTGGCGGCCCCGGACCAGAGGCGCACCCGGAAGCGGTTGCCCGCACGCAGGTCCTCGATGAGGGGCGGCAGGAGCTTGTCCCTCAGGATCAGAAAGGGATGGCCGTCCCGGAACCAGAGGGTCTCGTTGGTGGTCATGGCATCCACAATGCGGTCCCGCAGCTTGTGGTTCAGTTCCGTGGAGGCCATGCGGTAGAAGCTGCCGTAGTCCGTGCAGCCGGTTTCCGCCAGGAGGCCCGCCAGGCGTGTCTCGATGAGGTAGGCCTTCTCGTCCCCAAGGGCGATCCCGCAGGCCTTCTCGATGAAGTCCCGCAGCAGCTTGAATTCGGTGGTGGACAGTGGCTCGGGCATCAGGATCCAGGGCGTTGAATGAGGTGGGTGATGCGGGTGGCAAGGAGGGGCAGGGGAATGGATTCGTCCGAGAGTCCCGCTTCGTCCACGGCCATGGGCATGCCGTACACGACACAGGTGCCTTCGCTCTGGGTGAGGGTGAAGCAACCCCGGCGCCGGAGGGCCTTCACCCCTTCCAGGCCGTCGGAACCCATGCCCGTCATCACCACGCTCAGGATGTTGCCCTCGTACTGCGCGGCTACGGAACGGAACAGGACATCCACGGAGGGCCGACAGCTGTTCTCCGGCGGATTGTCGTTGAGGCCCACCACCAGGCTGGTCTCGCCCGAACCGTGGGTGAAGCGGCGCACGATCATATGGCGGCCCCCGGGGGCCACGTACACCGTGTTGGGAAGCACGGGTTCGCCCTCGGTGGCTTCCTTCACCGTGAGGGCTGACTTTTCGTTCAGGTGCCGGGCCAGGGAGGCGGTGAAACCTGGGGGCATGTGCTGGACGATGAAGACCGGGATGCCAAGATTCCCGGGCAGTCCGGGAATGACCTCCCCCAGGGCATTGGGACCTCCGGTACTCACACCGAGGACCAGGACATCAAAACGGTTGGGACGGGCATGGGGACGTGCCGTGGGGGCAGGGGGAGCCTTCGCGGTAGGTATGGGGACTGTGTGGCGGGGGGGGGCAGGGGACTGCGGGGGGGCCATGGGGTTCCCCTGGAGGTTCCGCCGCATCTGAACGTGGCGGAGCAGGGGGCGAAGGGTCTCCCGCAGGTTGTTCCGGTTGGCCTCCACATCGTTCCCATCGGGCTTGCACAGGAAGTCCATGGCGCCCATCTCCAGGGCCCGGACCGTGGTCTCCCTGTTGTGGGCATTGGCTCCGCTGATCATGACCACGGCGGTCTCGGGCCAGCGCTTCCGGAGCTGCATGAGCGTCTCCAGGCCGTCCATCTCCGGCATCTCCACATCCAGGAGCACGAGGTCCGCGGGGGAGGCCTCCATCTTGGCCAGGGCCAGTCGGCCCTGGGGGGCCGTGACCACGGGGCCCACGTCCGGGAAGGCCCCCGCCACTTCGCTCAGGATCTTCCGATAGACGACGGTGTCATCCACCACGAGCACGGAAAGGGGGTGAGGGGTCATGGAAAGGAGCACCGGGGCCGACGGGGACAAGGGCGAAGTGCCCTTGGAGCAGGCCGCTGCCTTTCCTTCGGCAGGATCCCCTGGAGAGCCTGAATTTAGGAACCCAGCCGCACCGCCATCGCCGGCAGCAGGTTCTGGAGATCCTCCAGGCGGAAGGGTTTGGGCAGCAGCTTGACCCCGGGATTCGCCTGCGCCAAGGCCAGGGCGGTCTGGTCCGGGCGCCCCGTGGCCAGGAGTACCGGCACGTCGGGCAGAAGGGCTCGCAGTGCGGGGAGGGTTGCGGCACCCCCCATGCCGGGCATGTTGAGGTCGAGGATCACGAGGTCCGGCCTTAACCCCTCCTGGAGCCTCTGAAGGGCCTCTTCCCCGCTGGGGGCGATGAGGGTGCGGTGGCCCAGGTACGTGAGCTGGACCTGGAGGGACCGCTGGATCAACTCGTCGTCATCCACCAGGAGGACCTCCAGGGGGGCCGTCAGGGACCGAGGGGCCGAGGTGGCTTGCGCCCTGGGCCCCGGGGCCTCGCAGGCGCTGAAGGACAGGGTGACGCAGGTCCCCTTCCCTGGGGTGCTCTGGATGTCCAGGGAACCCTGGTGGGCCTTCATGGCGCCGTACACGATGGCGAGCCCCAGGCCGGTGCCCTTGCCCTGGGGTTTGGTGGTGAAGAAGGGTTCGGTCACCTTGTCCCGGATCCCAGGATCCATGCCGCAACCCTGGTCCACCACCCGCAGCTCCACCCGACCGGAGGGGGTCACGGCGGTCTCGATGCGGAGGCGGCCAGCCCCCTCCATGGCGTCCACGGCGTTGCTGCAGAGGTTCATAAGGGCGTGGCTGAGGGCCCCCGCATCCCCCCGGATCAGGGGCAGGTCTGGAGCCAGGGCCAGCTCCACCTGGGTCCGGGCCAGGATGCTCTGGGCCAGGAGCTGGACTTCCTCCTCCACCAGGAGGTTGAGGTCCAGGGGGAGGGCCTCCGCCAGGCCCTGGCGGGCGAAGTCCAGCAGGCTGTGCACCATCCTGCCCCCCCGGGTACAGGCGGTGGCGATGGTGCTGAAGGCCTTCCAGGCGGGGCTGTCCTTGGGCTGGATTTCCAGGTGGGCGGAGGCGAGACCCAGGATGGCCCCCAGCACGTTGTTCATGTCGTGGGCCACGCCCCCCGCCAAGCTGCCCAGGCTCTCCATGCGTTGGGCCTTGTGGAGGCGCGCCTCACTGTCCCGGAGGGCGGTTTCCATCTGGCGCCGGGCGGTGAGGTCCACGAAGGAAGCCTGATGGCACACCGGACGTCCCTCCAGGTTCCGCACGGGGCTGGTGGCCACCTGAAGGAACAGCAGGGCGCCATCCGAGCGCTTTGCCACGAGCTCCCCTTCCCAGCCTCCCAGGGACAGGGACAAGGTCTGGGCCTGGTGGGCCGAAGCGGGATCCTGCCAGAACTCCACCACCGAATGTCCCAGCACCTGTGCCGGGTGGTCGTAGCCCCAGAGGTCCAGGAAGGCCGGGTTCACGTAGGTGAGGCGACCCTCCAGGTCCGCCATGGCGAAGGGATTGAGGGCGGAATGGATCGCCCAGTCCTTGATCTGAAGGCTGGTTTCCACCTCCCGCAGACGGGCCTCCGTGGCCAGTTCCTTCATCACCCGGCGCACCGTGGGGACGAGATCATCCAGGAAGGCAGCATCCTTCACCAGGTAGTCCCGGGCCCCCAGTTTCATGAGGCTCACCGCCAGGCGCTCCGAGCCCGTTCCGGTGCAGACGATGAAGGGGGGCAGGGCCACCATCTGGGCCAGTTCCTCCCCCGTCATGTCCGGCAGGCTGTGGTCCAGGATCACCAAGGATGTGGCATGGACATCCAGCCAGGCCAAGGCCTCCCACCCCGTGGACACGTGCGCGACCACCCAGCCAGTCTCCTCCAGGCGCTCCCGGACCAGATGGGCCGTGCCTGGATCGTCCTCCACGAGAAGGATGGGGTCGGTGGGGGACTTGAGGGGCTCGGTCATGGCGGCTCAGGGAAGTTTCGGGGGTGGACTCAGGCCGGTACAGCTGGGAACAGGGCACTGGGGGCGTCCTGCGAACCCATGGGAGGCCTTCCAGGGGTTCGGGGTAGGGACGCCTCGGGCATCAGGGGGGCCAGCCGGAGCACCCGGAGGTAGCGGCCCAGGCTTTGGAGGGTCTCGGTGAGGAGGTCGAAGTCCGGGGTCTTGGTCAGGTAGCCGCTGCAGCCCAGCGCGTAGCATTGGGCGATTTCCCGGGGGTCGTCCGTGGTGGTGAGGATGAGGATGGGCATGGCACTCAGGTGGGGGGCCCTCTTGAGGGTGCGCAGAACCTCGGTGCCGTCAACCCTGGGCATGCGGATATCCAGAAGCAGCAGGTAGGACTTTCCCGCGAGATGCTGGGTTGGTTTCCCATTGATTCCAAGGAAATCCAGGAGTTGCTGTCCGTCCCGGAAGCGCTGAACGGGGAAATTGACCCCTGCCCGGCGCAGGCCATCTTCGATGAGCCAGGCATGACCATCGTCGTCCTCGGCGAGGAGGAGGGTCGGGGTGGGTTCCGGGAACTCGGTCATGGTCACTCAGGAGGGAGGTGCGGGGAGTTCGAAACAGAAGCGGCTGCCGATCCCGGGCGTGGATTCCACCCAGATGCGGCCGTAGTGGCGGTTCAGGATGCGCTTCACCAGGGCCAAGCCCAGGCCCTCCCCGGGGATGGGTCCCCCCGGGTCCAGGCGGTGGAAGATCTTCCAGATCCGGGCATGGTGCCGGGCTTCAATACCCAGTCCGTTGTCCTCCACCCAGTAGGTGCAAAGGTCGTCCTGGCGCGTGCCCCCCACCCGCACCCGGGGTTCCCGGTCGGGGTGACGGTACTTGAGGGCATTGTCCAGAAGGTTGGACAGCACCTGGTGCAGGGTGTCGGAATCCCCATGGCAGGGGGGGAGCTCGTCCACCTCCACGGTGGCCCGGGACTGCAGGATCTGGAAGGCCATGCCCCGGAGCACCTTTTCTGCCACCTTCTCCATGCCCAGGGGCTCCAGGCGCAGTTCCTGGCGTCCCACCCGGGAGAGGTTCAGCAGGCCCTTGATGAGGGTGTCCAGGCGGTTACCCCCCGCCTGGATGAACTTCAGGGCCGTGGGGATCCGGTCCTCCAGCAAGGGGGCCAGCTCCTTCCGGAGCTCAGGGGGAATATCTTCGCCCCCCAGGCGCTCCAGAATGCGCCGGGCGACTCCCTGGAGCTGATCCGAGAAGCCCCGCACATTCAGGAGGGGCGCGCGCAGGTCGTGGCTGGCGGCGTAGAGCAGATCCTCCATCTCCTGGTTCTTCTGCTCCAGGGCATCCAGGAGTTGGAAGAGCCCCTCCTCCGCCTGCTTGCGTTCCGTGATGTCCCGCACGAAGGCGCAGTTCCATTCCTCCGAGCCGTGACGCACATAATTAGCCACGATTTCCACGGGGAAGGTACTGCCATTGCGGCGGCGATGCTCGGATTCGAAGCACAGGAAGCCCTTTTCCCTCAGGTCCTGAAAATGGTTAGGCCACCTCTGGGCGTCATACCGGGTGTCCACGTCAGGCACCCGCAGGCCCAGAAGGTCCTCCCGGGGCCAACCCAGGTCCCGACAGGCCGCTTCGTTCACATCGGCGAAGCTGCCATCGGGCCGAATCCAGAAGATGGCGTCCGACGCCTTCTCCATGCTCAGCCTGGTGAGGCGCAGGGCCTTTTCCGTGGCGCGCAGTTCCGTCACATCCTGGTTGACCCCGATCATCTTCAGGGGCTTCCCGCTGTCCTCCCGGGTCACCAGGGCCTGGGCATGGAGGATGCGCACCCCTCCATCCGAATGGAGGACCCTGAATTCCGTGTCGTAGGGACCCTCTCCGGCCAAGGTCTCGTTTACGGCCCGGGTGGCCGCATCCAGATCCTCGGGGTGGACCCCCTGCCGCCAGGTCTCGAAGGAGCCCGGTTCGGTCGTAGGGGGCCGCCCATAGAGTTCGAACATCCGCTCATCCCAGAGCAGGTGGCCCGAGGCCATATCCCATTCCCATACCCCCAGGCGGGCTGCGCGGGTGGCCAGGCGCAGGCGCTCCGTGGTGTCCTTCAGGGCCGACTGGACCCGGTTCCGCTCCGTGAGGTCCGTGAAGACCACCACCCCGGCTTCCACCTTGCCCTGGGCATTGCGGATGGGGGCCGCATTGGCCAGGACGGTCCGGTCATCCCCCGATCCCCGGTGAATGATGAACTCCCGGCTGCTGGTCTCCCCGAACAGCACCGCCCGGGCCAGGGGTACCTCCTCCATGGCCAAGGGGCGCCCATCCAGATCCAGGAGCTGCCAGCTGGCCACATAGTCCATGGCCTGAATGCCCTCCACCAAGTCTTCGGGACCCCCGCCCCGGATGCCCAGGCCCGCGGCGTTCACGTAGCGAAGGTCCCCGCTGGGGGCATCGGCGATGGCGATGCCCGCGGAACTCTGGTCCATGGCCGCCTGGAGGATGGCCTGGGTACGGTTCAATTCCCGGCGGGTCTGGACCAGTTCCAGATGATTCTGGAGCCGGGCCAGGAGTTCCTCCCGGTCGAAGGTCTTGGCCACATAATCCACGGCTCCCAGGCGCAGGCCTCGGATGCGGGATTCCAGGTCGTCCGCTGCGCTGACGCAAATGACGGGGATGTGCCGGGTGGCGGGATCGGCCTTGAGATGTTGCAGGACCTCGAAGCCATCCATGCCCGGCATCTGGCTGTCCAGCAGGATGAGGTCAGGTTCCAGGGTCTTTGTAGCCTCCAGGCCCTTCACCCCGTCCTCCGCCCCATGCACCCGGTGCCCCGCCTGGGTGAGGACTTCGGTCATGAGCAGGCGGAAGGAAAGGCTGTCATCCACCACCAGCAGGTTGCCCTGCCGGAACCGCGGCGCACCGGCCTCGGGGTGCGCTCCATCATGGGCCGGGATGGGAGGGGACATGGGGTTCCTGGGGCAAGGCACGGAACGTCATCGGCCGAAAGGTCGCCGGTGGTGAGTTTCAAGCCTCCGGGTCCAGGGTGGGGGACTCGGCCACCCGATCCCGGATGCTGCACAGGTAGGCCCCCGCCCCCTCCAGGATCGGATCGTCGTGACCAGGGTAGATGGCCCGCACCTGCAGGGCGCACAGGCGCTCCAGGGAGGTCAGGAAGGCGCGGGCATAGGCCCCCTGGGAGTCGTGGATGCGGTGGAGGGTGTCCCCGCTGAACAGGGTTCCGCTGGCGGGGGAGAAGAGGCAGATGGAATCCTCTGAATGCCCCGGCTGGTGGATCCCCGGG
>CAZPUI010000245.1:0-7395 GCA_964589695.1 uncultured Solibacteraceae bacterium
GGCGCGACGGGTGCCATTGGTGCAACGGGCACCCAGGGACCGATCGGCGTTACAGGTGCAGTGGGCGCCACCGGCGCCCAGGGCCCCATCGGCACCCCCGGCAGCGCAGGCCTGGATGGCCGGACGGTCCTGAACGGCGCGGGAACCCCCGTGGCCACGGGCGCGGCGGGCAGCGTGGGGGACTTCTACCTCGACACCAGCAGCAACCTGCTCTACGGCCCGAAGGTTGGGGCCACCTGGGTGGGGCTCGTGGGGGTGTCCCTGGTGGGTCCCATCGGCAGCACCGGCCTCCAGGGTCCCATCGGCGTGACAGGGGCCACGGGCGTCCAGGGCCCCGTCGGCGCGACAGGCGCCATCGGGGCGACCGGTGCGCTCGGCGCAACAGGTCCGGTGGGCCCCTCGGGAATCATGTCCTACGGTTACTTCTATGCCCTCATGCCGGGCGACAACGCCGGGACCATCGCGGCGGGAGCCGCCGTGTTCTTCCCACAAGACGGAGCCACCAGTGGAATCACCCGCAACAGCACCAGCGATTTCGTCCTTCCAGCCGTCGGGACCTATGAAGTCTTTTGGCAGGTGAGCTTCAGCGAAGCCGGGCAGCTGGTCCTCGGCCTGGACAGTGGATCGGGGGTCGTGGAATTGGCCCACACGGTGGTTGGACGGGCCGGGTTGACCAGCCAGCTGACGAACCAGGTGCTGTTGGTGACGACGGCCACCAATTCGAAGCTCAGCGTGCGAAACCCCGCCGGCAACCCAGCAGCCCTCACGATCACCCTCAGCGCAGGAGGCGCACGCCCGGTCTCCGCATCACTCCTTATCAAGCAGATCCGGTGAGAAGGCGGGGTGTGGAATCCCCTCGACCCCGATCCCACGGCCTTCCTGGAGGCTCCGCCAAGATGGAGCTTGGGCCAGCGGTCAAGGGGGCACCCCCATGCGTGCACCTGCAGCACTGGACCGGCGAAGCCCCGATTGGGCGCCGCACCCGCCAACACGGCCATGGAAGGAGGCACTGCCTGCTCGCTGAGCTCGCGAGGATCCGACGCGTGCGTCGGATCCTTTGACCCCCACGAGGTGGGCAGGCGGAGCCCGCCCACCTCGTCTGTGTTGCACCGTCTGGAGTCGGCCAGATCCTGGTCTGGAAGGTCGGATTCGCACACACCCCGCCCGATGGCCCCGTTAAAAAGGCGCGTGATCGACCGCTGCCACCGGAACGGTTACGGAGATTCAAAGCACCCGCATGCCAGGCCCTTCTCAGCGTTCCCTTTGCGGCCTCCGCCATGCAGGTCCGCACCTTGCTCACCACAATTCGGCTGCGCCCTGAACGGCCACGCGCAACCAAAAGCCCCCGGCAACCACCGGGGGCGACAGAAAGGGTGCTCACGAACCGGTTGCCCAGATCCGCTCCGCGGTTACCGCAAAGGTGGCCGCAGGAAACACCCTGAGCAGCACAGGTTGGGCTTGGACGGCTGCTAACCGTCCTTCTTCTCCTTTTTGATGGCAGGTTTCTCGGCGTGCATGGTGGACATGCCGGCACAATGCGAATGGACATTGCCCGCCAGTCGCGCCAGTTTTTTCACATCGGGGGAAGCCTCCTTGACCTCCTGCTCGAGGGCGGTGAGTTCAGTGTCGAGTCCGGCCTTGTGGTGTTCCATCTGCTTCAGCATCTTGTGCATGCCGGAATGCATGTCCGTGGGTAGGGTCTTCATGTGTTCATCGTGGTGCAGATTCATCTGGTCAAAACTGCGGCGCATTTCCGAGACGGCCGTGCGCGCACATTCCAGATGAAACGTTCGCCCATGGCCTGTCTGATCATGCAAGGTCTTCGTAAAGGCCACCAGATTTTGACGGTAGGCCATGCATAGGAGGTGATGGGGTTCCCTCGCCATTTTCATGTGCGTGTGGGACATCCCTTGCTTGCCTTCGGGGGCCACCTGGACGGGGACTTCCTTGGGTGGTTTGGCCTGGGGAACCACCGCAGCCAGGGCCACGAGGGAGAGGGCCAGGCTTGATGCGTACACAACGTTCTTGTTCATCTTCATGTCTCCAATAGAGGGTCTCAAGCAGGCTGCAGGAGACCGAGGCAGGTTGACCCCGCCGATGGCAGGGTTATTGGGGGTCCTCGTAGGCGCGCGACGCCTCTTGGGTCATGGTTGAGAATTCAAAGGCCTTCGAACTGTGCTCGAAGGCGAGTTTGGCGTGGTAATCGCTTTTTTCGGATTCCCCGGCCTCGGAATACACCGCTGCCTGGTGGTGGTGCTTCATGGCTTCGCTGTGGTATTTGGCAGCGATCAGATGGTGCGGCGTCGAGTACTTGCGGATGGCCATGGGGTTTCCTTTCTAGGCTGGGTGAGGGGTGTTGTTCAGCAGGGCCCCCAGCAGTTCGTGCAGGGGAATGCTCACGATGGCGGAGGCGCGGTCACTCATGGCGTAGGGAAGGATTAAATCGTCACCATGAATAAGGGAGCCGCAACTGTAGACCACATTTGGAACATAGCCTTCGCGCCCGGTGCCTTCCGGTGCGAGCAGAGGCTGTTGCAGCCGACCCAGGACCTTGCTTGGGTCGTGGAGGTCCAGGAGCACGGCCCCGATGCAGTATTTGCGGATGAGACCAACCCCATGGGTGAGCACCAGCCATCCCGCCTCGGTTTCCAAGGGTGACCCGCAGTTTCCGATTTTCACGGACTCCCAGATCTCCGCAGGCCGGAGCAGCACATGGGGATCGCTCCAGTAGTGGGGATTGTCCGAGTACATGATGGAAAGGTTCTCGTCGTCCTGCCTGGACAACATGGCGTAATTGCCATCGATCCTGCGGGGGAAGAGGGCCATCCCCTTGTTCTGGATGGCCGTGCCATTGAGGGTGAGCATGCGGAAGTCCAGGAAATCCTGGGTCTCGATGAGCTGCGGCAGGATGGCATGTCCGTTGTACGCCGTGTAGGTGGCGTAGTACATCACGGTGCCGTCGTCTTCCACGAACCGCACGAAACGCGCGTCCTCGATGCCATTGCTCTCGTTGGCCGAGACGGGGAAGATCACCCGTTCACTCAAGGCAAGGTCGGGCGGGAAGCGCATTTCATAGTTGGAATCCGCGAGCCACTGCATGCAGATCAGGGCGTTCATCAGGTCCTGGGTGACGGGTCGCGTCTCGCGTCGGATGCGCACCAGACAGCGATTCAGTTCACTCCGCGTGAAGGAATCCGCCAGGGCTTCCATGGCCGTCGTCGTATAGCCATTGTTGAAACCCATCTCGTGCAGCTTGATGGTGAAGGTCGACTTCTTGTAGCGAGGATTGGTGCAGATTTCCGGTACCGCCACGAACCGGGAGACCTTATCCAGGCTGATTTCACCTTCCGGACCGATGACACCACTCCGGAATTCGATGGAAGAAATGTGCCCTTCGCCCGTGGCCCGCAGACTCAGGATGAAGCGCAACGACCCTTCAGGAAGCCCCGTCTGGTCCGGGTGGGGAACGATGGAGGGATTGAAGAGGGCGGCGGATTCAAGGGCGTATTCACCGGAGAAAAGGGCGCCAATGAGGAGTTTGCGTTCATGGGACAGCGGGTGGTGGGTAAAAATGTGGGGAATCACCCTTTCGTAGTTGTTCATCAATGGTTTTTCGATATCGATGTGCCGTGAGGCGAATTCCTTGAGCATGGTTGCCAGTTCCGTGGCCACCTCCGATTCGCTCATGGCCAGGGCACGCCCCACGATGGTCGTGATGCGGTGGGTGCTGGCGGGCATGAAGGGACGAACAATGACCCTCGCGCTTTCCGGGACCAGGGTCACATCGTGGCGTCGGAGGGTGAGGGTGCTCATGAGCCCACACTGGCTTCGGGTGCCCCCTGGTGCGTGGCAACCATCATCTCGGCCAGGGAGAGGTGGAAGGCCAGGGTGGATTCGGCGCCCTGGTTCTCGTTGAGGCGATCCTGGTGCAGGCCGTCGCTGCAGCCCCCGGTGCTGGAGTCATAGAGCGGCAGACCGACATCATTGCGCCCCAGGAACCATTCGAAGGCCCGCTTGCCCTCCCGGAACCAGACCGGTTCCTGGGTGGCTCCGAAGGCTTCCAGGCAGGTGGCCACCATGGCCTGGGCTTCCACGGGCTGCTGGTCATAGTCCGCGCGGGTGCCGTTCCGTTCACAGAAGCCATTGCTCCCGATGGGTCTGAAATGGCCATCCGGCGTGGTCTGCATGGAGGTCAACCAGCGCAGGGAGCTGAGGCTGACGTCCAGGGCCTCGGGGTGGGGTATCCAACGCCCACTCAGCAGGAGGGCCTGGCTGAGGCGCGCATTGTCGTAGGTGGCCTTCGCCTCGAACCAGGGCCAGTTTTCCGTGGCGCAGGCTTTCCAAAGGTTCAAGAGCTTGTGGGTCAGGACCACCCGGAAGGCCTTGATCTCGTCGTGGTCAGGGAACTCGCGCAGGTATTCGTGGGTGCCCAAAAGGGTGAAGGCCCAGGCCCGGGGGGATGAGAAGGTGGCCACCACAGCATGGCCGCGATCGAAGAGCTGGGTGGAGAGCCTCCGGTGGCCCGGATTGCGCGATCGGCCCGCGCCGGTCCCGGCAGCCCAGAGGGCCCGGGCATGGCTGTCCTCGCTGCCCGAAGCCTCCAGCCAATCCCGCCCGTGGCTCATGAAATTGCGGAAACGCCCTGTCTCCCGGTTCAGGGCCGCCGACAGGAAGGCCAGGTAGATCGAGGACAGCCTTTCCAGCTTGGTCGATGGCGGGCGGCTGCCCAGCTCGTCCAGCAGACTGCAGAGGATGAAGGCGCGGGCGTTATCGTCGGTGCAGTAGCCTTCGTGGAGGTTCGGAACATTGAAATGGGCGTGCTGGAGCATGCCGGTGTCATCCGTCATGCGTTCAATGTGATCGAGGCGCAGGGGCGGCAACTCGCTGGGACGGCTGGCGAGGGTCCACCCCGCGAAGGCGGACCGTGATGCCACCGTACGCTCCGCGCAGGCCTGCTGAAAGGACGACACGTAGCGCTGACCCACCACGGGCCATAGCATGTCACGCCCCATCAGGTAGGCCCGTTCCCGGGTCGCCTGCATGCGCACCGGGTCACCCAGATAGGTGCACACGCCTTCGGCGAGGGCGTGGGGATCGCGGAAGGGGACCAGAATGCCGCGCCCCTCCGCCAGCAGCTCCTGGGCATGCCAATAGGGCGTGGAGACCACGGCCTTGCCGGCGCCGAACACGTAGGCCAGGGTGCCGGAGGTGATCTGGGCCTCGTGGAGGTACGGGGTGAGGTAGACATCCGTGGCGCCAATGAACTCCTTGAGGTCGTCCAGGGACACGAAACGGTTGTAGAAAATGACGTGGTCCTTGACCCCGAGATCCTCGGCCAGACGCTCCAGACTCAGGCGGTAGACCTCGCCTTCCGCCGCCACCAGATGGGGATGGGTGGCACCAAGAATGAGGTACACCACTTCCGGGTGGTGTTTCACGATTTCCGGCAAGGCTTCGATGACATGCTCAATCCCTTTGCCTGGGCCCAAAAGACCGAAGGTGAGCAGCACCTTCCGCCCCTCCACCCCGAACTGGGCCTTGTAGTTGGACGAATCCAGGTAGGGCATGTCCGGGATGCCGTGGTGGATGATGTCGATCTTGGTGTCAGGCACCCGGTAGACCTCGTGGAGGATCTCAGCGCCCTTCCGGGCCATCACCACCAGGCGTGAACTGCGGCGGACCAGGTCTTCCATCACCAACCGCTGCGCCGGATTGGGCTCCCGCAGCACCGAGTGCAGGGTCGTCACCACGGGCATGCGCACTTCCTTGAGCAGGGTCAGCAGGTGACTTCCCGCCGGACCACCGTAGATCCCGAATTCATGCTGCACGCAGAGCACATCCGCGTTGCTGAAATTCAGGAAATCGGCGGCCCGACGGTAGGAGGAGAGGTCCTTCTCATCCAGTTCGAATCGCACCCGGGGTGGGTAGTCGTAGCCCTCGGGACGGTCGTTCATGGCCCCCGTGAAGCAGAGGGCACCCGGGGCCGCCGTGGCGACGGCCTCGCACAGATCGTGGGTGAAGGTCGCGATGCCGCACAGACGCGGCAGGAAGCCACCCAAAAAGGCAATGCGTTCGGGGCATTTTGATCCCATGGCCCAGCCCCCTGGCATCAGCGAACGGTCACGGAGATCGCCACGCGATCCCTGGGGTGCCTGCGGTTGTGGAGGTAATACCCATCCTCGACAAAGTCGATATACACATCATCATCCATGAGCCAGCCGCTGGACCAAGTCTCGGGCCAAGGATCCACCAGATGGAACCCGAACCCGCCGAGGCTGAATTGAAGCAGACCGCCGACCACGGTCACGGGACGCTGATGGATCCTGAAAGGATGAGCGGGGCCGAAATAGCCCCTCATGCGGCCCTCGGGAATGCGATGGCCGGTGTAGCCCCCGCGTTGCTGCCAGGTGCGGTGTTCGGATTGCCAGTGACCCGCCCTTCGCCTCTGCCAAACCATGCGGCGCTGTTCGAGACGGTCCTGGTTTCCGCGGGGCGCGGGGCGTGCCTGCGGATGATCCTGCTCCTGCCGACCTTCGGAACGCTTCGGGGTGGCTCGCTTCTTCCGGTCCTGGGGCTTCTCCTGCCGCGTGCGCCTCAACTGTTCCTTGTGCTCCTGCTGCGCCAGTACGGGGCTTGCCACGCACCCCACGAGGAGCATGAAGGCAAGCGCGCTGCGGCCCAATACATTCGTGAGGTTCATAGGGTGTGCCTCCTGTGTGGGTGTTGGAAGTCCCCACCAGTTCAACCCGGGCTTAATGGGAGCGTCTGAACATGGCCTGGTGTCGTTGGCGGGTGCAGCGGCCATGGGACCGTGAGGATGGGCCCCACATGCAGTTTTGGTGCCGGAGCTTTAAATCAATCAAACCAAGCATTTAACTCCAAACCTCTTCAGACCCCCACCACGGGAGTCCATCAAAATGAAGGCCCCCTCCTTCGAATGAAGACCAGGGCACCTGCAGGTCTCGCAGGGGGTGAAGCGTGAACGATCACAATCAGGCCACCCCGGCGCATCCATGGCCACCGTCCAGACCCCCTACCCTTTTGGGTGGAAGGAGTGGGGAGCGCTTCCATCATCTTGACTGCCTTGCGGCCCTGGCGGACCTTGCCCGAAATACGTAATTACTGCCAAGAGAACACTTGTGAATATGGAATGAAACCTGCGCTACCGGGACACTCGGGGCGGGCCTGAACCGCAGTCTGCGCGGTTCCCAACGCTCCATCGATTGCGAGCGAGGCCCGACATGATCAGGAAGAAACGTGGGCCCCCTCCGACCCCACCCCAAGCGTTGCCCGGATCGGGGACAGTCGATGTGAAGCGGCAGGAAGTCTCCCTGAAGGCAGGGGCCCTGCAGAGCGCCATCTTCAACAGCGCCAATTTCTCGAGCATCGCCACCG
>CAZPUI010000246.1:0-7394 GCA_964589695.1 uncultured Solibacteraceae bacterium
CCTCGGCCACCACCCGGCGCACCAGGACCTGGTAGGGGGCACCCCCCTCGGGGGTGGTCCAGGGGTCCACCCGGTGGAGCAGTTTGCCTGGCAGCCACACGCTGCCATCGGCATGGATCGAGATCGTCTCATCCGGGGAGGGCAGGCCCCTGAAGGCGTGGTCCATCCAGCGCAGGGTGCCCTTGGATCCAGGCCTTGCCCAGCGGACCTGGTCAGGGTCGGTGAGGTAGATGCCCCCCTGCCCATCGGACCTGAGGTCCCCCAGGGCCTGGGGCGGGTTCTGGAAGGGCTGCCCCAGGTCCGGGTCCGGCTCGAAGCGGCTGCTGGGCTCGCCAAAGGGACGCAGGTGGCCCCGGTAGAGTCCCTTGGGGGTCAGGGCGTAGACCTGGGAGCCAAGGCTGGCTGCACGCAGGCCCGTGAGGCTGGGCAGTCCCTCCGCCGTCCCGAAGCGCTGGAACTCCGCCACCGTGGGCGAAGGCCCGGGGAAGCGGAGGCGCAGGAGCCCCTGCACCTCCGTGCTGAGCCAGAGGGTGCCGTCTCCTTCCGTGGTGATGCGCCGGACGTTGTCCTTCATCCCCTCCATGCGTCCCAGCACCTTCCAGGACCCCCCGCTGCGCTGGAGGACCTCCACGCCCCCCATGAGCCCCACAAAGAGGTGGTCGGGCCAGCGGGGCGTTCTGCCCATGCAATAGGCGCTGCCGGAGGACCCCGGCACCCGCAGGGCTTCCTCTCCCTGGATGCGGAAGAGCCCCCCGCCCGTGACCGCCAGCAGTTCGTCCCCCACCTCCTTCAACTCCCAGACCTCGGTGGGACCCCCCTTCACGGGCACGAAACGGGCGTGGTCGGAGGCGAGGCTGAAGCGCCACGGGACCTGGACGAAAACGTTCTGGAAGGTCCCGACGTAGAGGCGCCCCTTGAAGAGGGCTGTGGACAAGGCGATGCCCTTGAGGCCATGGCGCGGGCCGAAGGAGGAGCGGGGCAGGGCCATTTCCAGGTGGCAGATTCCCGAATTGGTGGCGGCCCAGAGGTTGCCCTCCTGGTCCACGCAGAGGCCCATCACGGTGTTGTCCAGGAGGCCCACGCTGTGGTTGATGACCCGGACCAGGCGCCCACGCCGGTCGAGGATGAGGACCCCTGCCTTGATGGTGCTGAGGGCGAAGTGCTCCCCGAGGGGCACCATGCGGTAAAGGAAGGCGGCGGAGGACCCCAGGTAGGGGTCCAGCTCCGTGGGAACGGGGGTGGCGAGGGCCTTTGCGGGGCGATCGGGAAGGTGGCGGCGGCGGGCGGCGGCCCAGAGGGGGGCGAGGTCACTGCGTTTGAAAGCGCCCGTGGCGCGCCCCAGCAATAGCTCGTGGGGGCCAAAGGGGGTGAGGACGAGGCGCCCCTGGTTGGCCAGCCCCGCCAGCTGGGGCAGGGGCAGCACCGTGTCCCCGGAAACCATGCAAAAGCCCTTCTCGATGTCCGAGTAGAAGAGGGTGCCGTTCAGCGTGCAGGCCTGGGAAAAGGCGAACCTGCCGGGCAGGGCGCTGAGGCGACCCTGGTGGTACCGGAAGATCCGGCTGCGGGTCAGGAAATAGACCCCATCCTCGGCGCAGACCACCTGCCAGACATCGTTGAAGCGCTGTTCGGACTCGGGCAGCAGGTTCCGGAAGGATACGGCGCTGACCTTCCCCGTGGGTGAGCTGGTCAGGTACCCCAGGTCGCCGATGGAACCCCAGAACACCGTGCCCTGGGCATCCACGGCGATGCCCCGGGTCAGGGTGTTCCCCGGGGTGGGAATCAACTGCCAGCGCTGACCATCGAATTCCAGGACGCCGCTGGAATTGGCGAAGTAGAGGACACCCCGGCGATCCTGCACCGCACCCCAGTTCTGGCTGTGGCCCTTGTAGGTTTCGGGTTCGAAGGTGGTGATGTGCGGTGCACCCAGGTCCGCCACCTGGGCCCAGGCACCCAGGGCCGCGAACCCCAGTGCCAGCAGAACACTCCGCCACAGCATGCATGCCCCCGGAAAGGTAATGTTTCATCGGCCTGGGGTCCCGGATTCTGATTTCCGGTTCAGGGCTTGCCGGGCAGGGGAAAGAACAGCATGAAGGCCGTACCAACGCCCACCTGACTCCGGACGGTCACCCGGCCCTGGTGGGCAGCCATGATGCGGTGCACGATGGCCAATCCCAGGCCCACGCCCAGGTTGGCGCCTTTATGGGCCACCTGGCGGTAGGGATCGAAGATGAAGGGCAGCTCTTCCGGGGGAATGCCCTGGCCACTGTCCTTCACCTGGATGGTCACGAAGCGCAGACCCTCTTCCACCCCCACCCCCTGGAGCACCCGTGCGGAAAGGGAAACGGTGTCCCCTTGCTGGGTGTATTTCAGGGCGTTGCCCATCAAGTTGGAGATCGCCCGGTCCACCTTGTTGGCCTCGGCCTGGAGGGCGGGCAGGTCCTCGGGCACATCGAATTCCAGGGTGATGCCCGCCTGGGTGGCCTGGTCCAGGAAACGGGCGTGGACCGCGCGCAGGAGGGCTGGAACAGGAACCTCGGCCAGCACCAGGGGCATCTCCGTGACCTCGCCCCGGAAGATCTCCAGCAGGTCGTTGAGGAGGGTGATCATGTGGGTAAGGCTGTGGCGCATGAAACCCAGCTGTTCCTCGTTCAGCGTGCGCTTCACTTCGTAAAGGTCCAGGGCCAGGGAAATGGAGGTCAGGGGCGAGCGGAGGTCGTGCACCAGCATGGCCGCCAACTTCTTCTTCAGGCCATCCATCTCCTGGAGCCTGAAGTTGGCCCTTTCCAGTTCCTGGTTGGATTCCAGGATGCGCTGAGCCTGGTCCTGCACCTCCTGGGTGCGCAGGGCCACCTGGCGGGCCAGGACCTGCTTTTGCCGTCGCAGCAGCAGGGTGGAACCCCGCAGGAAGCCCAGCAGGACCCCACCCACCGCGAGGCCCCAGAGGCCCCGGGCCCACAGGGTGGCGTACCAAGGTGCACGAATGCGGAAGGGGAAAGATGCCTCTCGGCCAAGGGTGCCGTAGGCGTTGCGGGCCCGCACGCGGAAGCGGTAGGTCCCCGGCCTTAGGTTGGTGTATTCCTTGAAGGCCACCGAAGTCCAGGGGCTCCAGTCGCCCTCCAGCCCCTCCAGGAGCACCTGAAACTGGGTGGGTCGCTCAAAGAAGGTGGCGGCGAACTGGAAGGCAAGGGCATGTTCGCGGTGGGTGAGGACCTGGGGCGTGGGGTTCCCCTGGTCCCAGGTGCCTTCGAACAAGGCGCGTTGGGGGGTGGCCACCCTGCGGATGAGGACGTCGAAGGGGGAATCGTAGGCCTTGTCAGCCCGGGGCTCCACCCGGATCAGCTGCCGGCCGGGAATCCACACGCTTTGATCGGAATGAATGAAAATCTGTTCATCCATGCTGGCGATGCCCTGGAAGGGGCGTTCCTCCAGGCGGAAGCCGCCCTGGTCGTCCGGTTGGGCCCAGAGGAATCCCGTGCGGGTATTGAGGATAAAGCCCCCCTCGCCATAGGGGGTCATGTCCAGCAGGGCTCCGCCCCGCGCCGCCAAGACGCGACCCAGGTGGGGGTCCGGTGTGAAGTGGGTGGGATCGGGACCTCCGGGGGGCCAGGGCTGCACCTCCGCTCGGAACAGGCCCTGGGGACTCACGACGAAGAGGCTGCGACCTTGGAGATGGATCCTCAGCCCAATGCGACCCGGGAGGCCGACCTCGGGCCCCAGGTTGTGGACATCCACCTCCATGGGCAGGCCATCCCTGAAGCGGGTCCGGAAGATCCCCTGGACATCGCTGCTCATCCAGAGGTTCCCTTCCTCGTCCTCCAGAATCCGCTGGATGTTCCCCTGCACACCCTTCATCCGGCCCAGGGGTCGCCACTGACCCCCGGCCTTCCGGTAGACATCCACGCCACCCATGATTCCCACGAAGAGGTGGCCGGGCCAGCGCCGGGAGGTGGTCATGCTCAGGCAGGTGGGATCCCCCAGGACCGGAATCCTGTGGGACGCAGCCTCATCGACCTTCACCAGGCCACTCCCCGTGACCGCCAGAAGGTCCCCCTCCACTTCCTGGAATTGCCAGATTTCCCGGGGACTGTTGCGCAGGGCCCGGAACTGCGGCTGGCTCCCGGAGGTCCGGAGCTGGGCATACAGGGCCTGATAGGTGCCCACCAACAGACGACCCCGATGGACATGGATGCGCAGGGGGACCCCCTGAAGGCCATTGCGCTCGCCCAGGAAGGTCTGGGGCACCGTCCAGGCGACTTGGGAAATGCCCTGGTCCGTGGTGGCCCACAGGTTGAGGTCCCGGTCCACCAGGAGGCCGTTCACCGAATTGTCCATGAGGCCCATGTCCCGGGTGACGGTGCTCAGGATGTGGCCCTGGCGATCGAATCGGAAGACGCCTGCCCGCAGCGAGGAAGCCAGGAATTCCGAGGATCCGTAGGGCTCCATCCGGTAGAGGTTGCCCTGGTTTTCGTCCAGCAGTCCTTCCAGGGGCGTGGGAAAGGACTGGATCTGGACCCGGGCCAGGGGGCGATCCGGATCATAGCGCCGGGCCACCGGATCCCAGAGGGTCCCCAGATCCAGCCGCTTCCAGTCACCGGTCAAGCGTCCCAGGAGCAGCTCGTGGGGGCCGAAGGGCGTGAGGGTGATGCGCTTGCCGTTGTAGAGCCCCGCGGCCTGGGGGAGGGGCAGGATCCGTTGCCCCACCACCATGCAGAGACCTCGGTCCTGGTCCGCAAAGAACAGGGTGCCGTTGAGCGCACAGGCCTGGGAGGCGGCCATGCTGCCGGGCAGCACCGTGAGCCGGCCCCCTTGGAAGCGGAAGATGTGTCGGCGGGTCAGGAAGCAGATGCCCTCGGAGGTGGGCACCACCTGCCAGACATCGTTGAAGCCACGTTCCGGCTCCGGGACCGCGTTACGCAGGGAAACGGCCTGCAAGCCACCCCCCGGCGTGCTCGCGAGGTGGCCGAAGTCCCCGATGGAACCGTAATAGATCATTCCCTCGGGGCCCACCGCCAGCGAGCGCACCACCGGGCTGCCCTCCGGCACGATGCGCCGCCACCGCTGACCATCGAACTCCAGGATGCCCTCCGTATTCCCGAAGTAGAGCACCCCCCGTCGGTCCTGGACGCCCACCCAGCTCTGGATGTGCGCGCCATGCTGGTCCTGGTCGTAGTTGGTGATGAGCGGAGCCCCCCGCTCCGGAAGCTGGGCGCCCAGACACACCCCCAGGGCCCACAGCACAAGGCCCATCCCCCAGCGTCTGAACCCCATTCCACCCCCGAAGCTCTTCCAACCCCATCGGCAGGGGAGGGAGGGGGCTGAAGCTGGGGCAAGGACCGGTGGAAGCACCGGGCCGAGGTGGGCCGATGGGGTTTGAGGGTGCGCTAGCATTCCAGGTCGTGGTCCGCGTCCGCGGGGGTTCCCAAGTGTTCCCGCAGGGGGGCCAGGAAGGGCGGGCATGGGTGCGTGTCGGGCTGGGCCATGGTCAGCCCTGGTCCTTGCCCGCGAAATAGGCCTGCAGGTCCTCCTCGGCGTGGTGGAAGGTCTCCACCAGGACGGCCAGATGCTTGCGGAGGGTGGGCAGGTCGGCCTTGAGGGCCTCGGCCTCCAGGGTGGCCGCAGCCTCCGCGAGGGCGGTGAGGCCGAGGTTCCCGGCGTTGGACTTGAAATCATGGGCCTGGCGATCGATGAACTCCCGCTCCAGGGAGGGGACGGCGCCCTCCAGCCGCAGGATGCGCTTGCGGCAGTCCGCCAGCAGCTCCTGGGTGAAGGTCCTTACGGCTTCCGAACCGCCAATGACCGTGGCCAGGCGTTCCAGGCGGGTGGGATCGAAGCGGGGGCGGGGCCAGTTCGGGGGTGGGGCTTCCAGGAAGGTCGAGGCTTCCTCGAAGGAGGACTCGAACAGTTCCAGCAGGGCCTGGGGCTGGGGTTGCAGAACCTCCAGGGGCGCTTCGGCCGCAGCCTGGGAGAGCTGGTCCAGGCGCCGGGCGAGCTCCGAGAGGCCCAGGTTCTCGGCCCCGGCCTTCAGGTGGACAAGGGCCTCCTGGGCCCCCGGCCGGTCCCCGGCTTCCAGCAGCACCGGCAGTTCATCCAGGCTGCGTCGGCCCTCCGTTCCGAATTGTTGGAGGTAGTCCTGGAGCGACTCCAGGTCCCCCAGGGCCTGCAGGAGCCGACCCAGGGCCCGGGGATCCAGGGAAGGGGCGGGCTTGTCCTGGGGCAGTCGGCTGAGCACGACCCGTCGGAAATCGTCCAGGTCCGCAGGTTTCACCAGATAGCCGTCGAAGCCTTCCTTGAGGTAGCGATCCCGCACCTCCACGGACACGGAGGCGCTGAAAATGAGAATGGGCAGGTCTGCGCCCCGGGGCAGGGCACGGATGGCCTTCATGGCCTCCAGCCCCCCCATGCGGGGCATGTTGCCATCCAGGATCACCATGTCGTAGGTTCCGGCCTGGAAGGCTTCCACGGCGAGGTATCCATCCTCCACGATGGTGTACGTAAGGCCCAGTTGCTGCAGGATGACCTGGGCCAGGGTGCGGTTGGCCTGGTTGTCGTCCGCCAGCAGGATTCGCCCCTTCAAACGCCTGCCGCTGCGCAGGGGCCTGACGGCCACCGGGGTGGTTGCCTCGGGCTTCCCCAGGGCCATGTGCCGGAAGGCCGGTTCCCCGAAGGGCAGAATCAGGGTCCTCGGGTTTCCCTGGATGGATTCGCCGGGGTGGAGCACGAGGATGGCTTCGCCCCGGAAGCCCTCGGGCAGGTTCTCCCTGCGCTCCACGAAGCAGAGGTCCGGGTCCCCCTCCAGGTCTGCCCCCAAGCGCTGGGCATGGAGCCTGAGGTTTTCCGCCAGATGGGGGTTCTCCACCCGGACGCCCACCCTTCGGCCCACCCAGGGCAGGTCCTTGGCCTGCACCTCGGGTTCCCGCACCGGCAGGATGAACCAGAAGGTGGAGCCCTCCCCCAGCACGCTGGAGACTCCGGTTTCCCCTCCCATGAGATGGGCCAGGTGCCGGGTGATGGACAGGCCCAACCCCGTGCCCTGGTTCTTTTCCGCGGTTTCCAGCTGACTGAAGGCCTGGAAGAGGCGGGGAAGCACCTCCGCCGGAATGCCGTCCCCGCTGTCCTGGATCTCCACCCTCACCCGCTCCGGTCCTTCCGGGGTCACCCGGATCCGGACGAAGCCCTGGTGGGTGAATTTGACGGCGTTCCCCAGCAGGTTCACCAGCATCTGGCGGATGCGCAGGGGGTCCCCCAGGAGCCGGTCGGGCACCGCGGGATCCACATCCGAGAGGAGCTGGAGACCCCGTTCGTGGGCCCTGGGACCCATGAGCACCTGGGCCTCTTCCACCACCCGGCGGAGGTCCACCGGCACCTGCTCCACATCCAGCTTGCCGGCCTCGATC
>CAZPUI010000247.1:0-7350 GCA_964589695.1 uncultured Solibacteraceae bacterium
TGGCCACCAGGGAGCCGGCCTTCCAATTGCTCGGCAGGGCCTGGTCCCAGCACCCCAGGTCCAGGAGCCCCGGGGTGGACCCGGTGTAGATCGCATAACGATGGTCAGCCTTGAAATACCCCTTGTGGGCCAGATCCTTGAAGGCCGGATCCCACACCACCTCCCCCATGGCCCCATGGTCCTCCATAAGGAGACCCACAAAGGCCCGGTTGCCCTCCAATCCGGGCAGTCCGGGGGACTGGCCGAAGAGGGCGGCAAGGGCGAAGCAGCAAAGGACCAGGCAGCGGGAGAGCAGGGACATGGGGTATCCGTTCATCAGTTTTCAGGTCGGGCGGTATCAACGACGGGGAGCGGCCACGGGCATGGCAGGACCTTCCCGCCATTGCTCAGCCTTGAGTTCGAAGGGCTGGGCGGGGGCGGGGCTGGTGGGGGTGAACAGCAGATTCCCGTAGTACCAGTTGCCCTCCTGCGGCATCCGGGTCTCGGCCCAGACGCTCAGGCCCACGGGCAGGTTCGGGGTCCAGAGCCTTTGTTCCTGGTTCGCCGGAGTGGCGGGGGCGAAGTTCCACCCGAAGGGGGAGGTGGCGGGCCGGAAGGCCACGGTCTCGTAGCTGGGTCTATCGGGAAGGGGACCCGTGACCCTCAGGGTGGTCTCCACCCAGGTCCAGGTGGGGCTGGTCAGCTGGGGCCGGGCCGGGGTACCGGCCAGGAGTTCCGGGGTCCCGGTGGCCAGGGCCCCATAGGTCATCCAGGGCACGGAGGAACCTTCCCGGGGGCCATACTTGGTTTGCAGGGCCCAGAGGGTGGCCCCCAGGGGTACCCGCACCCGTGGGGTGGAGGTGTCGAGGGAAGGTACGCCGCCCGAGGTGTTCCATGTGTCCACCATGGCCGTTTCGGCGCCGGTGGGCTTGAGGCGGACCTCCCAATCCTCGGAGGAGGGTGTATGACGCAGGGGATACCAGGCCAGGGCGCCGCCCTCCTGGGTCCGGGCCAGCCAACTGGCCCGGTGGGGAAGGACGAGGCCGGGAGCATCCTGGCCGATCCCCACCAGCAGGTCCGGGAAGCCCGCATGGGGGGCGGTCTCCAGGGTCAGGGTCTCCAGCCAGGTGTGGGGCGGAAGGGCTTCTGCGAACTCAAAGACTTGATCGGGGGCGTCCATGGACAGGGATTTCTTGACCCCCAACCCCGAATCAGCATCGGCCAGGATGAGGGAGAGGGGTCCAGTGGGGAGCCCCAGGGCCAGCGCCCAGGTGCGTTCGTTCTCGGTGTAGGTCTCGAAGTAAATGGGATTCCCAGCACTGAAGCCCTCCGCATGCTGATCCACGGCGCTGTCCGTCAGACGGGCCTTGAGGACTGCGAGGGGCAGGACCATCGAGGCTTCGGCGCTCCCGGCGGTCACCACCAGGGGGGCGAGACCCCGGGCCAGGTCACTGCTTCCCCATCGGGTGCCTTCCACCTCCACCACCTTGCCTGCGGGGAGGTAGACCAGGGCGTCCATGGCCCAGGGTTGGGTTTCGTCCAGACCTTGGTAGGCCGTTTCCGTGGTGGGGTAGTAGCGACCATCCCAATCGGAACGCCAGAGGTCGCTCCGGTCCACGCCATCGGACGTGGCGCGCACCCAGACATTGGCACCGTTGGCTGGGGTTCGGCCATCGGCCGCCAGGGCCCGGGCCTTGACCCGCACCTTGGACAGGGCGGGGAGGGTCAGGGTGACGGGGACCAGGGTGTCATCGTGTTCGGCCCGGACGGTGAATTCCACGGAGGCCACGGGCAGGTCATCCCAGGGCAGGATGGCGGGATCCTCCATGCGGAGGCTGGGGGTGCGCACCCCGTGGGGCTCGGGACTGATTTCTCCCCAGAACATCCTTGGGACCCCCAGGTTATAGCTCAACCGGTAGGTACCTGCCGGAAGGCTTCGGGGCACCTCGAGCCGGGCAGCCTCCTGGGGTTTCTTGGTCGGATCCAGATCCCAGACACAATCCAGGGATTTCTGACTTCCGAAGGTGGCGTTCTGCCAGGTGGGATCGTCCAGGTTCTCCAGCCGCAGGTAGGCCGGGTGGTCGGGCAGATAGGGATCCACGGGGGCGCCACCGGAATCCCTGAACATCAGGTCCAGACCCGACAGGGCGGGGAGGACGGCGGTGTGGGTTTCCGCGGCCTGGGTGGGGGTGATGGGCAGAACGGCGCGCCAGAGGAAATCCATTTTCATGCCGTCCAGCTCCGCCCGCGGTGCGGTCTGGGCGCTGGATTTAATCACGGGCCCCGGAATGCGAGGCAGGGCGGCGAGCCAGGGGAGGCGCACCTGGGCTGTGGCCGTGATGACCGTTTCCACACCGGGCAGGGTCAGGAGTTCCACATCCGGACCTTCCTGGTCCACCCAGGTGACCTCGGTGCTGGCGTACCAATCATTGAAGGTCGCCAGGGCCCCATCCGGAACCGTTCCATTGGATCGCTTCAGGTGCAGGGCGAGGCGGCTGGGGGCGGGGATCACCACGGGGTGGGTGCCGCTGGGCTGGGCGCTGAGGAGGCGCACCGCCTGGGTCTTACGCCAGATGGCCGAAGGAGAAACGACCTCCAGCTCGATGTCCTGGTTCAGAGGCACGTCCAGGAATTCCGTGGTACCCGTGGCATCCAGGGTGCGGGTGCGCTGGGCATAGGTCCAGTGCTCCACATTGAGGACGACGGTGGCGCCCGCCACGGAGCCCCCACCCTCCTGGGTCACATTCACCCGGAACTTGCCCGCGGGGGCGATCAGGGTCTTCTCCAGGCGCTGCCCGCTTGCGGTCAGACGGAAGGGGGCATCCGGGATCTTCAGGGTGTCGGGAAGGGGGTAGGTGATGTCCCGCAGCAGGTGATCCACGGCGATGGGCAGGTCGTTGAAATCCACCCGTCCTGCCCCATCGGTGCTAGGCCCTAGGGGCAAGAGCTCCATGCTTCCATCCGCCGCCCGACGGAAGAGGCGGAAGGTGCGGTTCACTGCAGGTCGGCCATCCGCCGTCTCGGCCTTCAGGGCCAGGGTGCCCCGCTGGTGGACGGTGACCTTGGTCTCCAGGACCTGGATGGGGGCCTGGGTGCCTGTGGCACGAATGGTGAAGGTGCCGGGGCCCGCGGGGGTGTAGACCCCGGCGGCGGTGATGGTGCCACCGTTGGCTTCCACCACGGACCACGTGAACTGGGTGCTGGGTTGGCCTTCCACCATGACCTTGAAACTGAGGCTTTCACCGGAGTTCAAGGCTGGAGAGGTAGGGGTAATGGCGGTGGACCCCACGGTGACCGTGGCCTCTCCCACCATGTGACCATCCACCCGGCTCGTGGCGCGCACGCGGTAGGTGCCTGCCTTGAGGGGCGCGGTGTAGACCCCCTCCGGAGTGATGCGGCCCCCGAGGGAGCCCTCCACCACGGACCATTGCACCTCGGACAAATCGAGGCCGGTGATTTGGGAGGTAAAGGTCTGGGGCGCTCCGGCGGCCACTTGGGCTTCTGCGGGGGTGACCTTAAGGCTGGCGCGCAGGGGTTGGAGCCAGACGCTGAGGCCGGTGGAATCGTGACCATGGCCACCGGTATTCATGCCCACGGAGAAGTCCAGGCGGTCCCCGGCTTCCAGGGTCAGGGTGCTGCGAAGGCCCGGGCCGTTCAGATACTGGTTCACGAGGCCATCGAGGATCGCGGTGCCGTTCTTAAGAACATGGACATCCGTGGTGGTGGGGCCGACGCTGTCCAATCCCACGAACCGGGCATCCAGCAGGTAGGTGCCCGCCTGGGGGGCGGTCCATCGGGTCACGGCGAACTGGCCGCCGCTGCCGGGGTGGAGGGCCAATTGGCGGCTGGGCACCTGAACCAAGTCAATACCGGACACGGAGTATATGTAAGGGGATTGGGTTGCATAAGCCGTGAAAGCCCCCCCCAAGGTGGGAGTCCACCCGTAGGTCCAGGCCCCGGCAGGGTTGGTGGTGGAGGAGAAGTCCTCGGCACCATCATGTTCGTAGACCCGCACCTGCAGCCGGTCAAAGGCTCCGGAATCGGTGGAGGAGGTGGCTGTCACAGTGTAGAGGCCGGCCTGGGCGGGGGCCGTGTACTTCCCATCGGCACTGAGGGTGCCTGCGGTGGCGGTCCAGAGCGCCTCTCCGGAGGCGAGCACGGCCTGCAACTGCTGGCTCTGACCCACACGGAGGGAGACCTCCCGGGGCGTGATGCGCAGGGGCCCGAAGGCCTGGGCCACCTCCGCCGCCGTCAGGGCCCGGTTGTAGACACGAACATCATCCATGGCCCCGTCAAAGTGGCCCTCCCCATCCGGACAAGTCGCCAGGTTGGGATGATTCAGGCGCAGGGCGGAGGTGTTCGGCGCGATGGGCAGGGCCGTGGCTGTGGTGCTGTCCACGAGGACACCGTCCACAAAGGCCTGGCGCACACCGTTGTATTCGTCATGGGTGAGGGCAAGGTGAACCCACCGGCCCACGGGGAGGGTACTCCCCTTGGGGGTCCAGCGGTTGGTGGTGCCCGTGCCCACATCAAAGGTGAGGCTGCGATTCTCCTCCAGCACCAGGTCGTAACCGGTGGTGGAAGAGTGCAGGCTGCCCTTGCGCAGGATGGAACGCCAATTGTTCGACTGGCTGCATGTCGGCTCGGTGGCCAGGTAGAGCCAGAAGGCCAGGGTGAGGCTGCCGGTGTTCATGCGGTCGTCATGGGCAATTTCGGCGTAGGAGGCACGGTCCCCAAAGAGGAGCGCCTCGCCCGCCAGTCGCCCAGGTATCCAGGTGGGGCTGCCCTGCACCACGCCGTGAAGACCATTGGGCGTAGCATCCAGGAGCTGGGTTCCCCGATCTTCCATCGTCCAGTGGGCCACCAAGGCGTCCTTGGGATCCGGGGATAGCACGGTGACAGGGACCACGACGCTGCGGGTGGGGTCGGCCACGCTGGTGGCCCTTACCTCGCAGATACCCACCGTGGCCGGGGCCGTGAAGCGGCCCTGGCCATCGATGGAACCGCCAGTGGCTGTCCAGGTGACGGCCTTGTTGAGGTGGTTCTCCACCGTGGCCTGGAAGGTGTGCATTCGTCCAGCCACCACCCGGAGGGAGGCCGGGGTGACACTGAGCTTCACTTCGGGCACCGTGGCGGTGGTTTCCACGAACTGGGTAGGATCCTCCACGCTGGTGGCCCGGATGGTGATCGTCAGGGGACCGGGCTGGTCCGGGGCGGTGAGACGCCCCGTACTGGACATGGTTCCCGCCGAGGTGGTCCAGGTCACCGCGTTGTTGGCGAAGCCGGTCATTTGAACGGAGAACTGGACCGGAGAGGTCGGCAGCACCGTGACATTCCGGGGCGAGATCACCATGGGCGGCGCCACTTCGACGCTGGCGGAGGCCGTCGTCGCGGGGGATGCCTGACTGGTGGCCTTCAGGGTGTAGGTCCCCAGGGCAACAGGGGCCGTGAACCGACCGGCAGAGGTGACCGTGCCACCGGTGGTGGTCCAGTTCAGGGTGTTGTCCGTCACGCCCGCAATGAGGGTGGTGAAGTCATGGCTGGCGCCGGGGCGCAGCCTCAGCGTGGAGGGTTCCAGCAGCAGCTTGGTCTGCCCGGGCTTTCGGTCCCCGAACCAGATGCCCTTGGCGTCAAGGGATTCCCCCTCGCCCCAGGTACCCATGAAGTCCTTGCCTTCGGCGTGGAAGTCGAGCTTGAAGCGGCCGGAGGTGCCGTTGGTCGGGTTATTCCAGGTCCCCAATAGGACCATCCCCTCCATGACCCCCTGGAAGCGTGATGCCCCACTGTGGGCCCTGCCGATCACAGAGGCTCCCTCCTGCTGCAGGTAGACTTCGTTCCAGGAGCCACCGTAGACCCCGGAAACCTGAGCGTAGCTCTCGTCTCGCACCACCACGGACGCTTCGCCACTCAGGGCGGGGTTGGCCACGGAGGTGGCCACCAGGTGGTACGTTCCGGGGGTGGCGGGGGCGGTGTAGTGCCCCTCGGTCGTCACGCTGCCGGCCTGGGCCCCCTCGCGGAGGGACCAGGTGACCCGTTTGTCCGGGCTGCCCAGCACCATGGCCCGGAAGGCCTGGGTCGCCCCGGGCTTCAGAAGGGCCGACGCGGGATCCAGGGCCACCTTGACCGTGGGCTGGCGGGTGCCGGTCCAGGTGTTGGTGGGGATGGCGGAGCCGGGGCCCCACTTTCCGGCGAAGGTGTTGCCATCGGCGGCGAATTCCCAGAAGAAGTTGTTGCGTCCGACGCCATCGGCGCCCCAGTGGATACCCGTGAGCACGCGACCGACCAAGGTGCCCTCAATGGGCGTTCCGGTGCGGAAGCCCCAGACCTTGTTGCCTCGCTGGTAGAGGGTGAACACGAGGCTGTGGTTACCGTCATCCCACCATGTTCCTGACACATCCAAGGTTCCATCGGGCGTAACGGACACCGCCGCAGTGGCGGTCTTGGTGGGATCCGCCCCGGCTTTGGCGGTCACGGTGTCCACCGTGGGCGTTCCCGGGGCTGTGTAAAGACCCGAAGGCGCGAGGGTGCCTTGAACCGCAGACCACTGCACGGACTTGTCATAGCTGCCCGCCACCGTGGCGGTGAAGGGAAGTGTGCCCGCCACCTGCACCACGGGCAGGGTGGGACTGATACGGATACTTACCACCCCGGCCTTGCGGGTGCCGTTGAACCAAATGGTGGGCGCGCTCGTGCCGTTGCCGTAGTTGCCCACGAAGGACTTGCCATCGGGGGCGAAGGTCCAGAGCAGGGTCCCCACGCTGCCGTTGGTGTGAATCCACTGCCCTGTGGCCACACGCCCCGTGAGCGTCGCGTTGAATCGGGTGGTGCCGTTCCAATTACCCGTAAGCTGGATTCCAGACTGGTAGAGCACGACCTCACCGACGTAGCCCGGGTACCAACTGCTCGCATAACTCCCCGAGACCTCTAAATGACCCTCAGGAGTGACCACCACCAGGGCAGATGCCGATTTCGTGGCATCTGCGGTACTGGTGGCCGTGACGGTGTACTGGCCGGGAACCTGGGGTGAGAGGTAGGCCCCAGTTGAAGAAATGGTGCCCCCATTGGTGGACCAGGTCACTCGATGGTCATAGGAACCCGCCACCAGAGCCGCAAAGGCTCGACTTTCCCCTGGGCGAAGCACGATGGACGCAGGGGAAACCTGCACAGTGAGGACACCGGCCTTCCGGCTGCCGTTCAACCAGATACTGGGTGTCGCAGTGCCATTTCCATAGTTCCCGCTGAAGGAACTCCCGTCCGGTGCAAAGGTCAGGATGAAGCTTCCACCCGACGTTCCATCCTTGGAACGATGCTGTCCGCTGAACACCCGCCCCGAAAGTGAGCCCTCTAGAGCGGTGGTTCCATTCCAGGTCC
>CAZPUI010000248.1:0-7341 GCA_964589695.1 uncultured Solibacteraceae bacterium
CAGTTCACGGCCACGGTGTCAGGGAACGCCAACACCGCCGTGACCTGGAGCGTGGTGGAAGCCGGGGGCGGCACCGTGTCGGCGGCTGGGCTCTACACCGCCCCCGCCGCGCCGGGCACCTACCATGTGAAGGCGGTGAGCGCTGCGGATGGCGCTGCCAGCGCCCAGGCCACGGTGACCGTGCCCACGCCCCAGCTCACCATCGCTCCCACGGCGGCCACGGTGAACAAGGGGGCCACCTTCCAGTTCTCCGTCACCGTCACCGGCTTCGACTGCACGGGCGTGACCTGGAGCGTGGTGGAGTCGGGTGGTGGCACCGTCACCCCCGCGGGCCTCTACACGGCGCCCTCCACCCCTGGGACTTACCACCTCAAGGCCACCTGCAACGCCGATCCCAGCCTTTCGGCCACCGTGACCCTCACGGTGCCGGTTCCCTCCCTGACCCTGAACCCCGCCACGGTCTCCCTGATCAAGGGCGCCACCCAGCAGTTCACCCCCACCCTCACCGGCACCACCAGCCAGGCGGTGAACTGGAGCGTGGTGGAAGCCGGGGGCGGCACCGTCAGCACCACCGGGCTCTACACGGCGCCGCTCACCGCGGGGACCTACCACGTGAAGGCCGTCAGCCAGAGTGATCCGGGCCTCAGCGCCCAGTCCACCATTTCGGTGGTGAATGGCACGGCCACGATCACCCCCGCCACCGCCAACCTCTATGTGAATGGCACCCAGCAGTTCAGCGCCACCCTGACGGGCACCAGCACCCAGGCCGTGACCTGGAGCGTGGTGGAGCAGGGCGGAGGCACCATCAGCGCCAGCGGCTTCTACACCGCGCCTGCCACCCCTGGTACCTACCAGGTGAAGGTGACAAGCCAGGCAGATCCTTCCGTGACGGCCAAGGCCACGGTGGTCGTCGCCCCTGCGCCCATCGACCCGCCCGTGGAGGCCGTGACCAACGGCGGCTTCGAAAGCGGAGCCGGCAGCTGGGCGGGCAACACCGGGGTGATCGGCAACTGGGCGACCCAGTACAACCAGCCCTCCTACCAGGGCGTGAACGCCGCCTACCTTGGAGGCAATGGAAGCGCCACCACGGAGAACCTGTACCAGACGGTGTCGATCCCGGCGGACGCCACCTCGGCCAGCCTGAGCTTCTACCTCCATATCGACACCAAGGAGACGGGGACCACGGCCACCGACAAGCTGGCGGTGCAGGTCCGGAACAGCTCCGGGAGCGTGCTGGCCACCCTGGCCACCTACAGCAACCTGAACCCAGCGGCGGGCTACCAGCAGCGGACCTTCGACCTCTCGGCCTACAAGGGCCAGACCATCCGGATCCACTTCAACATGACGGAGAGCGCCTCCCTGGCCACCAACTTCCTGGTGGACAACGTGAGCGTGCTGGTGCGCAAGGTGGCGGTGGCCCCCACCATCACCACCCAGCCGGCGGACCAGGTGGCCACGGTGGGGGGCAAGGCCACCTTCAGTGTGGTGGCCTCCGGGACGGCACCCCTGAGCTACCAGTGGAGCCGCGATGGTCAGCCCATCACCGGGGCCACGGCCAGCAGCTACACCACCCCCACCCTGGTGCTGGCGGACAGCGGCAGCACCTTCTCGGTGAAGGTGAGCAATGCCAAGGGCGAGGCTCCGAGCCGCAATGCCCTGCTCACCGTGAACCAGGCCCCACCCCAGACGGAACTGATGGTTAACGGTGGCTTCGAACAGGGTGTCACCGCGTGGGCAGGCACCACGGGCGCCATCGGCAACTGGGCCTCCAGCTACAACCAGCCTTCCTTTGAGGGGCTGAATGCGGCCTACCTGGGGGGCTATGGGTCCACCGCCACCGAGACCCTCTACCAGACGGTGACGATCCCCGCCACGGCTACCACCGCCACCCTGAGCTTCTACCTGCATATCGACACCCAGGAGACCTCCGCCTACGCCTATGACGTGCTGGATGTCCAGGTGCGTTCCAGTTCAGGCACCCTGCTCAGGTCCCTGGGCAGCTTGAGCAACATGAATGCCGCCGCAGGGTACCAGCCGCGAACCTTCGATCTCTCGGCCTACAAGGGACAGACCGTACGGGTGCACTTCAACATGACCGAAAGCGCCGTCAACGCCACGAATTTCCTGATCGATAAGGTCAGCCTGATCGTGAAGTAGGCGCCTCGCCCAACCCAGGCCCCCCGGTCGGCTCAGGCTGCCGGGGGGCTTGGCCGTACGCCCACCGGCCGATCCTCGGCGGGGCCGGGACCGTGGCTTGAAAGGGGCGAAGGTCCAGGCCAATACTTGGCCCATGAGGACCGCCCTTCGCCACCTCATCCTCCTGGCCCTGAGGACCGACACCCAGGCCGTGCTTCAAGCATGCATCTGGCGGACCCGCTGCCTGTTCTGCCGAAGTCCGCTCTGGATTCATGAGGATGGGGAACCCTTGAGCCAGGCCACCCTGGAGCATGTGGTGCCCCGTTCCTGGTTCCTGAAACCGGGCGCCCGGGACCTGATCCAGCACCTTTCGGGCCCCGAGGATCCCCGCAACCTGGCCTTGGCCTGCCCCCGCTGCAACGCGGGGAAGGGCCATGGCCCGGACGCCGCAGGCCCGGAGACACCCCGCGCCATGGACATCGTCAAGAAGATGCAGGCCCGGCGGATGGACCGCTGGCGGCAGGCCTGAGGTGGGGCTTTCAGTGGGGCTGGGGCGCGGCGGAGGCCTCTGAGGGCCCATCCGAGAGCCCGAGGTGTCGCTGCACCGAAGCCACCTTGTCGCCCAGGCTCTGCGTTCGATCCGTGCGGGTTCCCAGCTTCAGCACCGTGTGGACCCGGGGGGCTCCCATCTCGTGCAGCCGCTCGTGGCAGGCCCGCAGGGCTTCCATGACCTCCTCCCAGGGGCCTTCCACGTTCGTGCCATTGGCGTGCAAGTCGTGGTGGAGTCCCCGGTCCGCGAAGATCCGCTCCACCTCGGCCACGTAGGGCGACAGGGACAGACCCACCCCGAGGGGGATGATGGTGACATCGGCAAGGACATGCATGGTGGCTCCTGGGATCAGAACGCGACTGGGATTCTACCCCTCGTCCCCTTGTGCTTGCGTGGGGATCGGGGTTCAGCATCTAGGCAAGATTTGTCTTTTCAGGAGGTTAAACACGGAGACACGGAGGACACGGAGAGGGCTCGGAGACCCCAGGTTCCACACGCTGGAATGATCCTGCATGCTTCTGATGCTTGGCAGGGAACCTCCGGGCTACGGGGTGCGCCAGGCTTCCCCGGTCCTCGGTCCAGGTGGTCCACCCCAGGATGAGCCGCCGGAGCAGGTCGAGCTGCCAGGCCCCTTCGGCCATGGTCCGGTTTTCGCCCCGACCACGGCCGCCGCCGCCAGCAGAATCATGAGCAGGCACTCGGACAGGGTGGCCCCACGGGACCTGAGGGGAGTGGCGATGCACTGGGACATGGGGCATCCGGAGGAGGTCATGATCCTATCGCGGGGGGCGTCTGTGGGCGAGGACCACCGCGGGTCTCCACCGGGTTAGCCCTTAGCCTGACCAACCCGGCAGAAGATCCTGGTCGATGTCTGGGGTGCATCAATCGTTGGAGCTAATCGATCCCTAGGTCATCCACGATTCTGGCGTCATCCGAATAGGTGGGCGGAATTGCGGTCTGTTCTTCAATGATTTGACGGACGGTGGCGCGAATTTCTTGGTACGAATAGCTTGGCATGGGTGTTTGCCATGTTTGCCCATGGGCTGCGGCGACGGCTCGCACCAAATGTCCAACCGAAAACATATGGCGAGTGAATTCGATCTTCAGAGGGTGAAAAAGTCCCAGTGTTAAAAGGGTAAAAATCAAAAAAATGCAATAATATATAAAAACATGTGCGTCAATTGCCTGCGATGAGATACTACCCGCCAATGCACCAGAGGCAAGGGCAATCCATACGACCCACTGAGGAAACCCGAGTCGCCATTCTTTGATCTCAAGCGTTCTGGTTAATTCCTTGAAAAAGCGTTTTCTGTTTTTCCTGGGGATCAGGACCTCCAGGCTCGTCTCCGGTCGGATGGTTCGGGCATGGGTTCCAAGTACGTCTTTGAATACGTGACGAACCCGATGGAAGGCCCTGAGGTTTAAGCACGTCCCTTCGCTAGGCTTGACTTGAACCTTCTGGGCAATGGTGTCTATGACATCCCGGACGGTTCGCAGTCGAAGCGTTTCTTCTGGCGTGAATTCAATTCCAAAGCGCGCTTCGGTTGCCAGCATCAATTCAAAGCCATCAAGGCCCATGGCGCTCACTTCCTATGGCTGGAGTCTCGTGTGGTGCCCCAGAGGAGAACCACCCTTGGGTCGGGGCAGGCGTGATTATCCTGAAGGCTGGGATCCCTGTCGACTTCCTGCACTTCCTGGCGACCAATCCACCGGAAACCGTCGAGGGCGGCCCCAGGGTTGGTCTGTCAGGCATGGGCACGCAAAACCGCCCAAAAGATCGGTCGGTCAGGTGCATGCTCCGGACCCGCCGGCATGTTGGGGATCGTTACCCCCTCACCCCGGCAGCACGTACATTCGAGCGGAGCACCAGAGGACAGGCTGGCCGGTACGGCCCGCGGGATGCACCTGGGTGAAGTGGAAGGTGCCCCGCCGCCCCGCGATCGACTGCAGGTAGGCCTCCACCACTAGGCTGGTGTTGAAGTGCCAGACATCGCACCCGTAATAGGCGTGGTTCCGGTCGAACATGGTCAGGGGGAAGGCTTCCAGGATGCCCACCTCCGATCCGTCCAGGCTTCGGAACCGGAGGGTGAGGTGGGCCGCGTCCACCATGGGGGGATGCTCCCAGGGCAGGGCGATGCGCAGCGAAAGGACGGCGCGGTCAGGAATGGTCAAGACGGGACTGACCCCCTGGATCTGGCCGACGCCCTCGGAGGGTGGCGACAGGGCCAGGATCTCGGGGCCCACCGTCGCACCCTCGGCCAGGGTCACACTGTCGTGCCTGGCGGGGACCAGGGACTGGGGTGCGGCGCCGGGGGAGGAGGGAATCCAGTTCCAGGTCAATCCCGAACCGGCGGCCAGGAGGTCCTGGGCCAGGGTCGGCAAGGGGACGAGCCAGGCTTGGCTCAGGCGACCGAAGGCTCGGCCCCAGTCGCTGGCGTTGTCCACGCGGAGTTCCAGATCACCCCTGAAGTCCATCAAGTCCATGGTCAAGAGCCGGTCCTCGTCGACCTGCGTGCACTGGATGGACACGGCCCTGTCGCCGTGACGAAGGGAGACGGCCAGGGGCTGGGGCTTGATATCGCCCTTCTCCATGCGGAAGAGGCCGTAGAACCGGAGGTTTTGTCCCGTCAGGCGACCCAGGTTGAGGGTGAAGTGCTGGGAGCCTTCCACCTCGAAGGTCAGGGGACCCTCCCTCGGGGTGAAGGTCGGTTCCGGGGGGAGATCCGCCAGAATCCTCCATGACCCGGGACGCCGGGGACCCTTCCGGCCCAGGTCGCGCAGGGTGGCACCATCCAGGAGGTTGTGGGCCATGCATTCGGCATCCAAGCGCAGGGCCTGGGCCGAAGCGCTGGGGTCGTCCTGGGCGGAGCCCCGGACGTGGAACTGCCACCAAAGCTCCTGAAGGCTGTTGCGGGAGGTGAAGGCGAAGGGGTGGTGGGCCAGGGACTGGGAGGCCGGAGCGGGCAGGGGGGATAGCAGCCCCCCCGTGAGGCTCGAACCGGCCATCCACAGTTCCCGACCGCCCATGCAGGGGTAGATCAGGGTGGTGAGTCGGCGGGCATTCTTGTCATTGAAGCGCAGGGCCCGACTGGCCCTGGGATCGTTTCGGTAGAAGAGCAGTCCCTGCCCAAGGTCGTCGGGTGGGGCCACCAGATCGTGGTACCGGCGGGCCGTGCGGTTTTCCACCACGATGCTTTCGGAGTGCTCCAGCGGGCCGCAGGGGAATTCGTAGGCCACCCGGTGGCTGTCCAGGGGCTCCAGGACGAGGCCTGGCTGAGGTTCGAGGGGGGCCCGATCGAAGCTCATCCAACCCGACTTCCTGCGCAGCCATGAGGAGACCCCCATGGGGAAATGGGTGGGGCTGGCGGGGTTGTCCATGTTGTCGTAGGCCCCCCAAGGGGCGAAGCAGGCGCCATACATGTCATCGAAATTCGCCACCAGGTGTCCCACCTCGTGCACGATCAGGCTCAGGGCCACCATGCTCAGGTCCCCGGGGCTGGGCAGCAGGTCGGACACCATGGTTCCATCCGGATTCATGCCCGGGTTGCCGACCCAGAAGAAGGCGGGGATGAGGGCCACGGCGGGCTGCCGGTCCCAGGCGTCCTCCCAGTCGAGCTGGGTCAGGGCCTTGTAATGCTTCTGGTAATACGCCTTGCCACACAAATCCCGGAAGCTTGCGTGCAGCGAACCCCACTCCCGCTTGCAGCCGCCCCAGGCGTACCCCGCATAGAGGAGCACGCACCGATCCGCCCGCTCCCCGGACCACTCGGGACTGGTCATGATCATGGGGTCCGTGGGAAAACCGTCGGTGGTCCCGAAGGTGCGCATCAGCAGCGCGCCCAGGATGCCTTCGTTGGTGGCGGCAATGGACGAATCGGCATCCATGGCCCTCGGGTTGTAGTGGGGGATGCGGCGAATCTGGAAACCCTCGGCCTGCCGCCAGTCCACCACCTCGCCCACCAGCTTCAGGTCGCCCCCGGAGAGGGCGTGGAAATAGTTCGCGACGGTGTCACCCATGGGGTGGCCCTCGGGGGAGGCCTCAGGGGGACGGTCACCGAAGAAGAGTTGCTGGTAGAAGTGGCGTGGGTACCGATCCCGGCACGCGATGTCATCGAAATCCATCAAGAAGACCCGCAGCTTGAGCCTCTGTGCCATGGCATGTCCTCATGGAAAGTTGCCTACAGCATGGATCATTCTTGGTCTTGATGCGAGTACTTATATTTTGCGGGCGATGGGGCCCCCTCCAGGGCCAAGGCCCTGAGGATCTGGACCTTGCTCCTATCGCGCCGGCAGGGCTCCGAGGTCCACCTCCGGAGCGCTTCCAGTGGCGGGCCGCGTGAAGGCTGTGCCTTTGGCCACGGTGTCGTTGAAAAAACCACCGTTTTCCAGGAAAAAGAGGGCTCCCTCCAGTCCACCCTTGAAGTCCAGGCGCTGCTGGTTGGTGCCCGTGGCGTCCACGGTGAAGGTGGTGCGTGTGAGTTCGGTCCAGGCACCCTCCCGGCTGCGCACCCACTGGTTGCCATAGAGGGCCCGTCGCCCCAGGTGGCCCTGGTCGTCCAGGAAGTTCTCCAGGAAGGAATAGAGTCCCGTCAGCCAGGTGCTGGTGTTGGGTTGCTTCCAGCTGGCGATGAAGGTCCAGGTGGCGGCCTCGGGCG
>CAZPUI010000249.1:0-7310 GCA_964589695.1 uncultured Solibacteraceae bacterium
ACATCGTTGTGGGCCCGCAGCAGATCGTTCTGGTAGACCCATACATTCGGAAAGTGGTCCCGAACGCTTTGGGCGACTTCCAGCCCTCGCCCCAGGTAGGGACTGGGATCCTCACCCCCGCGGAGGGCGCGCTGTGCCTGGATCTGGGCCAGCTGGAAACGGATCCGATAACCCCGGGGATCCCGCGGGACGACCTGGATGACCTTCTCTGAGGCGGCCACGGCCTTCTCCAGGGGCTCTTTCGATCCCTTCACCCCGGCGGCCAGGGCGCGAATCATATCGGTCCATGCCCGAATGACGACGCCAGGGACATAGGTGGGCGCGGACGCGTCCAGCCAGTCCAGGTCCGCCTCCGCTTGGGCCAAACACGCTTCCACGGGGCGTTCGGAGGACCACCCCTCCACGGTGGCTGCCCCCAGGGTGCCCCAGTACCTGGCGCGCAGGAGGCGAGCCTCCAGGCTGGTCGGATCGAGGCGCACGGCTGCGTCGCATGCCTCCCGGCCCAATTGAGCCCATTCCTTCACAGGGTTGCCGAAACGGCCGATCGCCTGCACGAAGCGCCAAAGGTACCAGTCCCCCAGCACCCGTCGGACTTCCGGGTCGCTCCTCCCCGCGTTCAGGGCCTCGTTCAATGAAGCTTGGGCGTGTTGCGCTGCATCGTCGAAGGCTTGTCGAGTCTCGGCGGCTTCGGCTCGGGCACGGTGGGCCTGGTAGGCCAGCAGGTGGGCTTCGTAGCGCCAAGGCGCCTGGCTCAACAGCTGCTTCAGGCCAGCGAGGGTGTCCTGGTGGCGCCCTTCGATGAAGGCGATTCGAGCATCCTTCAGGAGATGATCGCTGCCGCCCCCCGTGACGCGCCGATAGTGCCCCAGACCTGGCTCAAGGAATTCTTTCCGGAGGGCCTGAATCGCCGCTTGGCGATCCGGCCCACTCCCTGAGAGGCTCCGAACCTCCTCCATGTAGATGCTGAGGAGGGCATCCGCCAGGGCTTCCGACTCCGATTCGCTGCGATACCCAAGGTCCCATGCGCGCTGAAGGTGCTGGATGGCCTCCCGTGAGCGTCCGCGCAGATGCAGGATCCTGCCCATGGCGAAGGCGTGGGGTCCATCGGCCACACGCCCCAGGCCACGGGCCTCCTGGTGCATGGCTTCCACGCGTAGCTCGATCTCGCGGGCCACCCGCCCCCGGTCATGCTCGGGGCTCAGGTTCGCCATCCGCTGGGAGGCTTCCAGGTCCCGCGCCAGACCCTCAAAGCGCGCTGCAACACGGGCGCGGATGCGAGCCTGCCGCACCACCACCACCGTGACCAAGGCACCGAGCAACGACATCCCGACGATCAAGGCCAAGGATAGGGACAGCCGTGGGCGTCGGTGGAGCCAAAGACGGGCGCTCCGGACTGCAGAAGGTTTCCGGGCCATGACCGGGAGGTCGGCGAGGACGCGATCCAGGTCGACGGCAAGGTCCTCCGCTGTTGCGTAGCGATGGTGCGGCTCCTTCTCCAGGCAGGTGAGGATGACGGTTTCGAGATCCGCTGGCAGCTTGGGGTTCAATTCGCGGGGGCGCCGCGGCGGATCCTCAACTATCTTGCGGAAAAGGGCCATGCCTCTTGGGACGTCCCCGCGCCCAGCAGGGACTGTGCTCGGAAGGGGTGCAACCTGCCCCTCGTTCGGTTCATGAAAGGGAGGAGCACCCGTGAGCAGGGTGTACAGCGTTGCACCCAGGCTGTAGACGTCTGATCGGGCGTCCAGCACCCGTGAATCTTCCAATTGCTCCGGGCTCATGAATGGGGGCGAACCCATGACGGAACCCGACAGCGAGCCACTTCCCTCATCCGAAGCACGAGCCAACCCGAAGTCGGTCACCAGCGCCTTGTTCTCGCCCGTTTCCAACACCTCCACAAGAATGTTCTGGGGTTTCAAGTCCCTGTGCACCAGTCCAACGCGATGGGCCGCATGGACGCCCCTGGCCGCCTGGGCCATGAGGCGGACGACCTCACGCCAGTCGCTCGTTGGCACCGCCTGATCGATGCTCGTTCCTTCTACGAATGGAAGCACCAGGCATGGTTGCCCCTCCCAGAGCCCCATTTCCAGGATTGGAAGGACGTTGGGGTGTTTGAGCGCGGCCTGATGCTGGGCCTCCAGCCAGAGCCGCTGGATGGTTTCCGGTTCCTTATCGAAGGGCACTTTCAGAGCCACCAGGCGGTTGAGGTGACGATCCCGGACCTTGTGCACCTTCGCCATTCCACCCTGTCCAACCTGGCCCAGGGACTGGAACCTGTAGGTCGGGAAGGACGTCAGGCTGAAAGGATCGGGTTCGTTGGCGGTCATGGATGGACTGGGCTCAAGGGACTCGATGATACATGGCTGTGACATTCCCAGTGCCCGGCATGAGGTCAAGCCCGGGGGTAGGCAGGCGGGGCTTTGGTGTGCAGCTGAGTCAAAGATTGGTCGCAATCGGCCCGGTATGTTTTCCACTTTTGCATCCCCTGGGCCGATAGACCGGTATCTGCGGAGGGGAACATCCATGGCATGTGGTGAGGCTGGTTCCTGGGTGAGGACCCTTCGGGCGCTGGTTGCGGCCCTTGGAGCCATGCTGGTCCTGGCCCAGCCGACTCCCGGCACCTATGAGCAGGGCTTTCCTTTGGTCCGCATCTTCCCCCCTACGGAATATGGCGCCCAGGTCCAGAACTGGGCGGTGGCCCAGGATCGGCGCGGGATGCTGTTCGTCGCCAACGCCGCGGGGCTGCTGGAATACGATGGCACCCGCTGGCGGTTCCAGACGACCCCGCGAAAAACCGGCATCCGCTCCCTGGCCATCGATCCGTCGGGGCGGGTGTATGCGGGTGGGGTGGGTGAGATCGGGTTCTTTGCTCCGGACAGGCTTGGCCGCCTGGTCTATGCTTCACTGCTCGATGGCCTGAGCCTGGCGGACCGGGAGTTTGCGGATGTGTGGCAGACCTTCTGGACCCCGGAGGGTGTGTACTTCTTCACGCCCCAGGCCCTGTTCATCTACGCCAAGGGGCAGCTGCGGACCGTGAGGCCGGCAGCTCCCCTCAGCAAGGCCTTCCAGGTGGAGGGTAGGATCTACGTGCGCCAGGTGGGCCAGGGGCCCATGGAGGTTGTGCAGGGCGAATTCCGGCGCCTGCCCGGCTCGGAGCGCTTCGCCAAGGAGCGGATCTACGCCATGGTGCCGGGTCCCCAGCCGGGGGATGTGCTGCTGGGCACCCGCACCCAGGGGTTCTTCCTGCTGCGCCAGGAACGGTTCGAACCCTACCCCGTGGCCGCAGAGGACTACTTCAAGGCCAACATGCTCTACACCGGGACCTCGCTGAAGGACGGCACCCTGGCCCTGGGCACGGTGCTGGGGGGGGTGGTGCTGATGGACCGCCAGGGGCGGACCTTGGCCATTCTGGACAAGCGGCTGGGGCTGCAGTCGCCCTCGGTGTACTTTCTACTCCCGGATGCCCAGTCGGGGTTCTGGATGGCCATGGAGAGTGGTGTCGCCCATGTGGAATGGCCCAGCCCCGCCTCCTTCCTTGATGCCCGCGTGGGTCTCGCCGGCAACACCTACGTCATCCATCGGCACCGGGGTCATCTCTACCTGGGCACCTCCGAGGGGGCCTTCGAGCTGGTGCATGGCACCCAGCCCGTCACCCCGACAACGCCCAATGGGGGGTGCTTCCGGAAAGTGGCGGGCATGGCCAACCAGACATGGGCCTTCCTGTCCCTGGGTGACACGCTCCTGGCTGCCAACAACGGGGGCGTGTACGAAATCAACGACGGCCGCGCCCGCTTGGCCTTGGCCACCCAGAACGGCCCCATGTCCCTGGCCTCCTCCCGCCTGAACCCCGGTCGCGTGCTGGTGGGCTTCATCGACGGGCTCAGCTCCATGGTCCGGCGCGGCCGCACCTGGGTGAACGAGGGCCCGATCCCCGGCGTGCAGGCGGAAGTCCGCACGATGATGGAAGTGGCGGATGGGCAGATCTGGGTGGGAACCATGGGGTCCGGGCTGCTTCGCCTCGCGGTGCCTTCTGGGTGGAAGAATGACACGCGGCCGTCCGACCTGCGGATCGACCGGTTCGGCGAGGCCCAGGGCCTGCCAACGGAAGGTGAGATCCGCCTGTCCCTTGTGGCGGGGGAACTGTTGGTGGGCACCAGCCAGGGGCTCTACCGGTTCGAAGGTGCCACGGGACGGCTCCAGCCTGAACCGCGGGTCGCACCCCTCTTCTCGCACGAACGGCGCGCCATCACGGATGCGGTGGCGGACCACCAGGGGAGGCTCTGGCTGGATTCCATTCCCGATGGGGCCCATGTGGGGGAGGCCGGAGCCGTCATCCCCACGTCCGGTGGGGGCACCCGGTGGGAACCTTCCTACCTGAAGCGCTACGGGCAGATCCTGCGCTACCGCCTCTTCATGGATGACGACGATGTGCTCTGGCTCCTCGAAGGGGATCGTATCCTGCGCTTCGATACCCGCATGGCCCGGGACTTGAGCCAGGTCCATTCCGTTGTACTGCGCCGGGTCACCTCGCGGGGCGACCAGCTGATCTATGACGGCAACCAGCCGGGCCATTTCGCCCCGCCGGTCATTCCCTTTACCGATAACCGCATGCGGTTCGACTATGCCCTGCCGGCCTACGACGACGAGCTTGGGAACCGCTACCAGGTCCTGCTGGAAGGGCTGGACAAGGACTGGTCACCCTGGGGGGCTGAGACCTACAAGGAATACACCAACCTGCGGGAGGGCGAGTACCGCCTTCGGGTGCGGGGTCGCAACGTCCACGGCAGCGTCAGTGGTGAGGCAGTCCTGGCATTCCGGGTGCTGCCCCCCTGGTTCCGCACCTGGTGGGCCTACGGACTCTACGCCCTCGGCGTGGCCTCCCTGGGGTACGGGCTCCTGCGCTGGCGGTCCTGGCAGCTGGAGCTGGAGAAGAAGGTCCTGGAACGCCGGGTGCTGGAGCGCACGGAGCACTTGGAGAAGCTCAACGCCATCGTGAAGTCCATCAACGGCAAGCTGGCCTACGGTGAGCTCCTGACGGCCATCCTCCAGGAAACCCGCGTCATCCATGGGGCGGAACGGGCCAGTGTGCTGCTGCGGGACAGCGATGGCACGGATTTCCGGTTCAAGGCCTGCCGGGGGTGGGAGCTGGAGGACCTCGCCCCCATCGTGATTCCCCTGGAGGCTGCGGAAGCCCGGTACACCCAGAATGCCCATGAGATACGGGAGGGCCTTTTCGTGGTCCGGGATTTCTCCAATCGGGCCGGAGGGGACCACCTGGGGAAGACCGAGACCACCGCCGCCATGCTGGTGGTGCGCATCGTCCTCGATGAGCGGGTGGAGGGCTACGTCATCTTTGACAACATGCACGACCCCAATGCCTTCGACACCCACGACGTGGAACTGCTCACGGGTCTGAAGGAACACTTCGTGTCCGCCGTCATGAAGGCCAAGGCCATCGAACACCTCCAGGCCGCCAAGGACCAGGCGGAGCGGGCCACCCGTTCCAAGAGCGAATTCCTGGCCAACATGAGCCACGAGATCCGTACGCCCATGAACGCCATCATCGGGTTCAGCAACCTCGGGCTGAGGCTGGATGCGCCCCCTAAGCTCAAGGACTACGTGCGAAAGATCGCCAAGGCCGGTCAGTCGCTGCTGGGCATCATCAACGAAATTCTGGACTTCTCCAAGATTGAGGCGGGCAAGCTCCATTTGGAATCCGTGCCCTTCAACCTGACGATGATGCTGGGGGATGTAACAGACCTCTTCACCCAGAAGTGCAACGAAAAGGGGCTTGAACTGGTGGTGGACATAGGTCCCCACCTCCCCGAACACCTGGTGGGCGATCCCATGCGCCTGAGCCAGGTGCTCATCAACCTGCTGAGCAATGCGGTGAAATTCACGTCCGAAGGGTTCGTGCTGGTGAGGGTGGAAAGCACGGGCGCGGCCCCGGAAGGCGTGGGGGTGCGATTCTCCGTGCGGGATTCGGGCATCGGCCTGTCGCCGGAGCAGCAGGCGCGCCTCTTCCAGCCCTTCTCCCAGGCGGATAGTTCCACCACCCGCAAGTTCGGAGGCACGGGGCTGGGGCTCACCATCTCCCGGCGCCTGGTGGAGATGATGGGGGGCGCCATCACCTTGGAGAGCGCCCTCGGGCAGGGCACCACCTTCGCCTTCCACCTGGTGCTCCAGGTTCCAGAGCGGGGCCCTGCCACCGCGGTCGTGGACCTCAAGGGCCTCCGGGTGCTGGTGGTGGATGACCAGCCCGTGGCCCGGGAGGTGATGATGACCCAGCTCCGGGCTCTGGGCTGCACCCCCGTGGAGGCGGGCTCCGGGGCCGAGGCCCTGGCGCTGCTCAAGAGAGGTCCCTACGACCTGGTGCTCACGGACTGGAAGATGCCGGGTATGGACGGCCTGGAACTCTGCCAGGCCATCCGATCCGATGCCCAGCTCGCCGCCATCCCCCGCACCATCATGGTCTCGGCCTTCGGCAGGGAGGAGGTCCTCCACCAGGCCCAGCATGCCGGTGTGGCGGGCTTTCTCATCAAACCCGTCACCCCCTCCCTGCTCATGGATACCATCCTGGAGACCCTGGGCCGCAGTTCGGAGCGGATTCGCAGCGAGGTGGTGGACGAAGGCGAGTCCCGCCTTGCCCTGAAGGGGGTGCGGGTGCTCCTGGCGGAGGACAACGCCATCAATCAGGAGATCGCCCTGGAACTGCTCCGGGGGGCCGGACTCCAGGTCGATGTGGCCCAGAACGGCCTGGAGGCGGTGCGCATGGTGGATCTGGCCCATTACGATGCTGTGCTGATGGATGTCCAGATGCCCGAATTGGACGGCTACGCCGCCACGGCCCGGATCCGGGAGAAGACCGTCCACCGAGCCCTGCCCATCATCGCCATGACAGCCCACGCCATGGCCGAGTACCGGGAGGAGTGCCTGGCTGCAGGCATGAACGATTTCGTGACCAAACCCATCGAGCCTGCCCGGCTTTTTGCCGCACTGGAAAAGTGGATCAAGGGGGTAGGGCGGGTGGAGACTTCCCCACCCGAGACCACGACCGACGAGGGTTTGGAACCCTTCGACACCGCGGCGGCTCTGCGCCGCCTGGGGGGCTCCCGAGCTCAGTACCAGAGGCTTCTGGGAAACTTTGCACGTCAGGAACAGGGGGCCTGGGAGGAGCTTGGCCACTTGCTGGCCATGGGCGACCGCGAGGGGGCGGGGCGCAAGGTCCATGGCCTGCAGAGCGGGGCGGGCAACCTCGGGGGCATGGGCGCCTTCACCGTCGCCGGTACGCTGGAACGGCCTCGGAAGGATCC
>CAZPUI010000250.1:0-7300 GCA_964589695.1 uncultured Solibacteraceae bacterium
GTGAAAGACCCGGAAAAGGGGCTGAATCGCGTGGTCGGTGCGGAAGTTGGGCTAACCTTCAACTTCTTGCTTTCGTGCATAGAACCGGAGTCCAATACTGATGTAACATCAGTCTTTTTAAGAATTGAAACACGGAGGGCACGGAGAGCACGGAGCAAGCACGGGGACCTTTTGGATGGTGTAAGGAGGTACACGGCTCGGCAGATCAGTGCGAACAGTTTGTCGAGGCAAGCTAGCCCAAGGCTTCCCGGCCTGCCCGCTTGCGCGGGGCGTGTGGCAAGGCCGCACGCGTTCCAGCAGGGGCGGAGCCTTTGAGAACACATGTGTGCTCCCCGGCTCCGCCCCTGCTGGAACCAGGCCAGGAAGCCGGGATCCGCACGGCACGGTTCTTTTCTCCGTGCCCCCCGTGTTTTCCGTGTTTTACCCGCTCTTTGATTGCGGCCGGATGCCGCGCTCTTGAGATCAGCCCTTCACCAGCACCCAGATCCCCACGGCGATGAAGCCCGAGCCGGCGAGGTACTTGATCACATGCTCGGGCACGTAGCGGAAGAGGGCCCCGCCCACCAGCACGCCCACGGCCGTGGCCACGATGAGGGCGGCGGAGGCCGCCAGGAAGATGGTGCCCGTGGCGCCGCTCTTGGCGGTGGCCGTCATGGCCGCCAACTGGGTCTTGTCGCCCAGTTCCGCCAGGAAAACCGTGGCAAAGGTGGTCCAGAAAAGGGTCTTGTTCATCCTTCCTCCCGCGGGGGACCAAGGTTTCCTGGAACGGACCTCGGCCGACTGCCGAAGGTCTCGTTCACCGTCGGATCCACTCCGTGTCGGCCGGAAGACCGGGCCCGGAGGCCGGTATGTCGATCTTCCGTTCGCAGCCCTGCCGCGCGAACTACTCCCCTTACTGGACCAGCCTAGCGGAAAGAGGCTCCGGTTGGGACCAAGGCCCCCGCCTCCCCTGGACGCCTTGGGGGGTGTTGACAGTCTGCCAAGTGCCTTGGAATTTCATTCCATACCCTTTTTCACCCTTGGCTATCATGATCTGGTGCAGGTTTTCTGACCACATGGTGGGTTTACACCGAGGTCCCGATGCTCACGCTTTCCAATACCACTGGCTACGCCGTCCTGGCCCTCGGCTGTCTCTCCGACAACCGCAAGGAATTCAAGATGGCCAACAAGGTTGCGGAATGCACGGGGCTGCCGGCCCCCTACCTCAGCAAGATCCTCAATTCCCTGATGCATGCCGGCCTTGTGGAGGGCAAGCGGGGCTGTCGAGGCGGGTTTCGACTGATCAAGGACCCAAGAGAGTTGACCCTGTGGGAGGTGGCCATGGCGGTGGAGCCCGAGTCCCTCAAGGACCACTGTCCCTTGGGCATGGACGGTTGCCAGGCCAAGGAACCCTGTCCCGCCCATCACATGTGGGATTCGCTGAAGGTCCAGTTTGAGGGCACCCTGCGCAACCTCACCGTGGCCAACATGGCCACCTTCGAACGCTGCCGCCCCAAGGGCAACCAGCCCTGCGCCTGCGCCTAGGAGGGTGTAGCCGTAAAAAAGGCAGGCGAAGCTAGCTAGACCATCGACAAGTGGAACAGGTTGGCCGCCCCTTCGGCCAATCCTTCCAGCAGGGCGATCTGGTCGGGATTGAACCGATCCCTCCGCCGGTCATTGCACTGGATGAGCCCATAGACCTGGGTGTCCAGGCGCATGGGGATCAGGGCCACGGATTCGAAACCCGCGGTGTGGCAGCGCTTGCGGGCACTGGCATCCGGCGCAGGGCCTTGGGCCAGGAGGTCCGAGGTCGAATTCGTCCAGAAGCTGCGGGAGGTAAAGCAGGGCGCCGAAGGTTCGATGTGCCCTGACAGCACGCGACCGCACATGCACTCCAGCATGGGGCAGCGCTGTGCATCCCTCAGGACCTGTCCCGCCGCGTCCAGGGCACAGAGCCGGTTCTCCAGGACCAGGAATTCCTCCGGGAAGCCCCGGCTCACCAGGTAAGGAAAGTCCAATCCTTTTCGGACCCGGAGGGCCACGGCCTCACATCCGGAGTAGCCCTGGGCCAGGTCCAGGAGCTTTTCGCCCAGGCGCTGGGGATCCGTTCCGAGGTTGACCATCCGGAGCAGGGCCACGGTGGCCAGTCGTTCTTCCATGAGACCCGGGTGGCAGAGTGTGGCGTCCATGGATCGCTCCCCAGGCCCTGACCCACCGGGAACAACAGGCACCAGGTTCGTACAGGGCGGCACAAGGGGTCTATCGCCCACCCTCCTTGGAACCTTGAATCTCGGGGATGGGCTGGTCTTCTGGGAGCTTCGGGGTGCGCGTGCCTAGACCCCGAACTGCCGCAGGTGATGGTCCGCATGGAGGTACGCCAGACGGGACCATTCCCGGGCATTCATGGGCCCGAAGGCGGGGTGCCGACCCGCGGGCGACTCGGTGCCGACCCGTGCGAGCAGGGTGCAGCAGGTGCGCAGGTCCTTCTCCCAGATGCCCGGGCGTGTCTCCAGCATCTCGGGTACGGTGGGCACCTTGCCCTTGGGCGTGGGCAGGCCGGCGTAGAGGATCACCCACTTCGCAAGGGTCCGCCGCAGCAGGGTATCCACGGGCTTGGCCTGGGTCTCCCCCAGGGCCACCCGCAGCTGGTCGCACAGATGGCAGACCATGCGGGGGGCCGTCAGGGTGCCCCAAAGGGCGACGCGGTCGGGGGCCAGACTTCGCACCCTGACCTGAAGGGCCTGGAGCGTGCGGGCCTCCGACAGGGACTTCATTCCCCGCACCCACCCTCGCAGGAACTGCAGTCGGTGGAGCTGCAGCCATTCCCCACCAGGGCCGCCTGGGCCGTCTCCAGAAGGTTGCCATGGAGGCTCTTCTTTACCTGCAGGCCGATGTTCGTGGCCTGGATCAATTCCTCCCGAGGGATCCCCAGGGCCGAGCCCCGCTGGAAATGAACCTGGAAGGCTTCGGTGTGGCTGGCGGCGGCGGCGGAAGCCAGGGCGATGAGTTCGCGGACGGCTTCGGAGATCAGGGGTTCGGCGGTGTCCATGGGGCTCCTGGAGGTTATTCCTCGGCAGCCTCCCCCGCCGAGGACAGTTCCACCCTACCTCAAAGGTTGATGGGGTTGGTCAGGAAAAGGGCGGGTGCAGCGCATGCATGTTTGGTAGGCGTGGCAGGCTCCGTGTCTCGGATTCCCTTGGGGGAGGCCGGTGAACGGCCACCATGGGTTTGAGGTGCTCCGGTCATTTTCCGTGGGAGCCGCGATCCCCGGAGACCTCCCTGGGCGCCCATGGCTGGGGCTACACCAGGGGAGGTTCCTTGTTGAAGAGCTTCCGGAGGGCCTCCTGGAAGAGCTTGAGGTTCTCCGGACTGTCCGGTTCCAGGGCCGCTTTGGCCGAGGGCATCTTCGTGGCCTGGGCCAGTTGCACCTTGGCGGTCATGCCGCCCTGTTCGTTGGCCCACTGGATGTACCGCATCAACTTCTCGGCCATCACACACCTCCCAGGATCTTCGAGATGAGTTTGGCAAAGGGTTCACCGGCCGCGCCGTGGGCCTCCGGGGGACGCAGGTCCCAGCCACAGTGGGCGTCACCCTTGCCCACGCAGGTGGGCTCCAGGGCAAGGATGGGGCTGCCCCAGAAGCCAGTGCACCAGCCCGAAGCATAGCCCGTGAGCGACCAGCACACGGGTTCGTGGGAATGCTCGTTGTAGCAGAGGTACTGTTCCGCTTCGTAGGAGTTGGTCCAGACCCCAGTGAAATCGAATTTCCCGGTGGTGCGGTCAATTTCGATCTTGGTGGGGGTGGCTTGGACCAGGCCCTCCCAGGTGTGGATCACGGGACCCGAGGCCAGGAGGTCAATCTCGCTGTCAAAGGTGTAGTTCATCTTCATCTGCATGATGTCCGAATAGCCGTGCTGGAAGCCGAACTTGAAGAACAGCTCCCGGGCCTTTTCGGGCCCCAGCTCCTCCAGAAGGGTCTGGCGGAGGAGGCCGATGGATCCGGCCTCGAAGATGAGGAGCCTCAAGGACCCGAAGGTCGTGAGGCCCTGGGAGAGATCGTATTTGATGTCTCTCTCAAGGTTGAAATCCGTAGCTTTCATTTCCTTCTCCATGAGGGGGCCCGGAGGTCGCTTCGGGTCGGGGTGGAATGGCAGCCATCACAAGGCATGGCCAGGGAGCATGGGGTTTGAAAGGACATCGCCGTACCTCATCGGGAAACCTGTCGGCACTGTTCCACCAAGCCCAGGAGTGTCTCGGCGTTGGCCTGCACCCCCTCCAGGTCTTGGATGAACCGGTAGATGGCCTCGGCATTCTCCCCGGACTTCCGGGAGGCTCCCGCCAGGTCCTTGGCAATGAGGCTCGTGGCGTTGGACTGCTCCCGGAGGATCTGGGAGGTCTGTTCCGCAATGCCTTCCTGGGCGTGGATGTTCTTCTCCAGGACCCCCAGGCTGGTGTTCACGGCCGTCACGGCCTTGCTGCCCGCCTGGGCCATCTGCAGCGCTTCGCCGGTGCGCATATTGATCTCCTTGGCCGCCTCGGCACTGCGCTCCGCCAGTTTGCGGATCTCCTCCGCCACCACGGCGAAACCCTTGCCCTTGGCCCCGGCCTTGGCCGCCGCGATGGCGGCGTTCAGGCTCAGCAGGTTGGTCTGCTTGGCGATGGCCCGGATCACCTGGGTGATCTCGCCCACCTTCTGGCTGCTCTCCAGGATGGAGGTCATCACCCGCATGGAATCGTCCACCTTGGCCCTGCCCTCGGCGCTGGACTTCAGGCTTCCCAGGCCAAGCTCATAGCCCTCGGTGCTCCCCGCCTGGATCTCCTGCAGGGCGAAGTCCAGCATTTCCACATTCCCTGCGGAAGCCTCCAGGGCCTCCCGTCCCTGGTCCACGTCCTGGCGGATGGCCTGGGAGGCGGCCGTGAGTTCCCTCAGGGATTCGCAGAGGTGTCGCACCTTGTCGTGGGTGGACTGGGCCAGTTTGACCGTGGCTTCCTGCCGCGCCTGGAGGGCGCCAATGCCGCCATTCACCGCGATCCCGGCCTCCTGGAGCTCCGGAAAGCCCTGCAACTGGACCCGGACACTGAGATCCCCCCCCTCCACTTTCTTGAGTCCCTCCCGCAACTGGTCCAAGTCCTCCTGGAGCCTTCGTCCCGTGCGCAGGATGACCCACAGGCCCGCCCACCCCCCCAGGAAGGCCAGTGCAACGAGGGCCCCCACCCCCGCGCGCGCCCCGAGGTCGCGCCCCAGCCCCCTGGCCCCCGTAGAGCCACTGTTCCGCCAACTGCGGTCATGGGCATCCAAGACAAGCCCCAGATCCCGGACCGATCCCAAGCGTCCCACCACCCCCAGGACCGTGATGACCAGGAGGGGTACCAGGACCAGGATCGCCCCCAGGAGAAACCGTCCGCGAACCGATCTGAAGATGCCCATCCCCCCTCCAAAAAGAGGTGGAATCTTGTTCGAGCCTTCATCCCACGGGGTGGTGTGGAGGAAGTCGCGCCGACTCCAGACCAGCTATCGGCCCACGGGGGGAATTCTTCTCTTTTGGTCTGGATTTATTTTAGGCCATCGTCTTTCGGAACCGCCCCGCCGCCAGGCTCAGCATGGCCATCCCCAGCAGCAGCAGGGCCAACATTTGCGGCCAGAGCAGGGCAAAGCCCCCGCCCTTGAGGAAGAGGCTGCGGAGGATCACCAGGTAGAAGCGCAGGGGGTTGAGGTAGGTGAGCACCTGGATCACCTCGGGCATGTTGGCGATGGGGTACATGAAGCCCGAGAGGAGGATGGCGGGCATGATGAAGAAGAAGGCCGTCATCATGGCCTGCTGCTGGGTGTGGCTGACGGTGCTGATGAAGAGGCCCACCCCCAGGGTGCTCAGGAGGAAGAGCCCGGAGGAAAAGAAGAGGGTACCCAGGCTCCCCACCAGGGGAATCTCGAACCAGTAGACCCCCACGGCGCTCACCATGGCCACGTTCATGAAGCCCACCAGGGCGAAGGGCAGGGTCTTGCCCAGGATGAACTCCAGACGGCCGATGGGGCTCACCATGATCTGCTCCATGGTGCCGATCTCCCGTTCCCGGACGATGGCCATGGAGGACAGCAGGATGGAGGTGATCATGACCAGCTGGGCGACGACTGCGGGGATGAAGAAGTAGCGGCTTTCCAGGGTGGGGTTGTACCAGGCCCGGGAGGCCAGGGTCACGGGTTCGGCCTCCAGCTTCTGACCCGTGCTCCGGGCGATGCGGGAGGCCATGACCTCCAGGTTCACCGCCGCGGCGATGCGGCTGGCGTAGCCCAGGACGATGCTGGTGGTGTTGGAGTCGCTGCCATCCAGCAGGAGCTGGACCCGGGCGGTGCGTCCCCCTTGCAGGTCCTCGCCGTAGCCGCGGTCGAAGCGCAGCCCGACCTTGGCCAGTCCCCGGTCCACCACCCCCCGGGCCTCCGCGTCCGTCCCCACCCGGGCCACCACATCGAAGTGGCGACTGCCTTCGAAGCGGGCCACCAGGGCCCGGCTGTCCGGGGTCTGGTCCAGGTCCATGACGGCGGTGGGTACGTGGCGCACATCCGTGGTCACGGCGTAGCCGAAGATGAGCACCTGGATGATGGGCACCCCCAGGAGGATGCCCCGCATCCGGGGATCCCGCAGGATCTGGATGAACTCTTTCCGCAGCATGGCCTTCAGCCGGTCGAGCATGCTTCACCCCAGCCTTTTCTTGAAGGTGGTCACCGCCAGCCCCAGGGTGAGGGTGGCGAAGGCGGCCAGGAAGGCCACATCCCGGATAAGCACCTCCATCCCCACGCCCTTCAGATACAGCGCCCGAAGGAAGCTGATGAAGTAGCGGGCCGGCACCACGCTGGTCACGATCTGCAGCACCTTGGGGATGTTGGCGATGTCGAACATGAAGCCCGACAGGAGGAAGGCCGGCAGGAAGGTGGTCACGAAGGCCAGCTGGCTGGCCAGGAGCTGGGCCTTGGCGAGGCTGCTGATGAGGATGCCCATGCCCAGGGCACCCAGGATGTAGAGTCCCGAGACCACGAAGAGCAGGACCAGGCTGCCCCGGATGGGCACCTCGAAGAGGTAGTGGCCCGCCACCACGGAAAGGGCCATGTCCAGCATGCCGATGGCGAAGTAGGGCACGAGCTTGCCCAGGATCAGCTCCGGCCCCTTCACGGGCGTGGACACCAGCTGCTCCATGGTGCCCGTCTCCCATTCCCGGGCCACGGTGAGGGCCGTGAGGAGGGCCGCGATGAGCATGATGATGACGGCGATGAGGCCCGGCACGATGAAGATGCGGGATTCCAGGTCCGTGTTTAACCAGGCCCGGGC
>CAZPUI010000251.1:0-7295 GCA_964589695.1 uncultured Solibacteraceae bacterium
GGACCTGGATCAGTGGCGACGGGCTCGCCAACTCGGCCAAGGGGTGGCCACCTCGGATCCACTGCTGGACTACCTGGAAAGGGTGCTGGCGCGGATCCGGAAAGGCGGGGCCTTCTGCCCCACCCGGGCCGCCTCCCATTGGCTCAGCCTGGCCAAGGCCGAGGCCTGGCTGGAAGGGCGCGCCTTCACCACCCCCGATGATCTCCAGAGCACCTTTGGGGATGCCATGGCCCACCGGGGCACCATGGACGACCGACGGCTGAACCGGGATGATCGACGGGAGCACCTGGGCAAGGCCCTTCGGGAGGTCCCCGTGGGTTGGTCCGCGTGAGCCACGCCCCCTGCGGCCTCGGCCAAGCCCTCCGGGAGACCCGCATCGCGCGGGGGGTGAGCCTGGAAGCCATGGCCCGCCGTCTCCACTGGACCATCGAGCTCCTGGAGGCCATGGAGGGCGAAGCCTGGTCCAAGGTGCCCCCCGGTCAGGAGCGCCCCATGGTGCGCCAGATGGCGGAGCAGCTGGACTTCCCGCTGGAGGCCTGGCAGGAGGCCTGGAACCTTCTGCCCGGCGGCGAGGCGCAGGAGCCCCTGGATCCACGGCGGCTGCTGGTGGAGCGGATCCTCACCGTCGCCATGGCCGTGGGTTCGGTGGCCATGCTGGCCTGGCTGGTAATCCCGGGCCGGAACCTGCACTCCCAGGCGGCCCCCACGCGTCCCACCCTGTCCCGGGCCCCCGCCACCACCACCGCCGCGCCCTCCAACCCCAAGCCCTTCCCGGTCCTGGGGGAGGCCCTGCCGGAGTCTCCGGTCACGGACGAAGGCATCCTGGTCACCCTGAGGGCCATGGATGTCTGCCGCGTGCGCATCCTGGGCCCCACGCCCCCCCTGGAGCAGACAGTCCGGGTGAGCGAGCCCTGGCGGGTGCGGGTGAAGGGGCCCTTCACCCTTGAACTGGAGAATGCCGGTGTGGTGGTGGTGGATGTGGCGGGTCGGCGCATCCGACATGGCCAGGAGGTCGGAGATGCCTGGAGCGGTGCCTTCGATGTTCTGGGAAACTGGGTACTCCCGCCACGGCCTGCCCCCAAGGAAGCCTCCCCCATCGACCTTGCCGAGGACATCCGCTCATGAGCATCCATCCCATCGTGCAGAAGTACCTGGACGGCCAGTTGCCGGAGCCCATGATCCAGTCCCTGCTGGGAGGGGGTCTCCCCATCCCGCCCCTGGACCTCCTCCAGGCCCTCAGCCATGCCATCTTCAAGGAGACTCCCCACCTGGAGAAGGCCCAGGCGACCCTGCTGGAAATGCCCGAAGGGCTCCTCCAGAGCGCCATCGTGGGGCCGGTGGAGCCCCCCGACCCCCTGGGACTGATCTGCTGCTACCGACAGGAAGCGACCCTCCTGGAAACGGCCCTCCTCCACGAAAACCTCACCCCCCTGTGGATGGAGCGGGTGGTGCCCCACCTTCCGGGCAGCCTCCTGGACATCGTCCTCAACAACCAGCTGTTCTGGATGGAACGCCCCGGCATCCTGGACGCCGTGGAAGGCCATCCCGCGGGCGAGTACAACCACCGGCGGCGCATCACGGAATACCGGCGGGACGTGCTGCACCAGATCGACGAGGAACTGGCCAAGGAGCGCCAGGAGGTGCTGGATGCCGTGGAGGCGGGCCACCTGGATCCCGTCTGGGCCATCCTGCCCCTGCCCGACATCAAAGGCGAGGCGGATGCGGTGGAACAGGGTCCGCCCCCGGCGGTGCTGGACGATGACGCCAAGGCCATGCTGGATGCCGCCGCCAAGGAGGTGGAGGCCAAATACGTCTCGGTCACCGCGAGGCTGCTCAAGGCCACCCCCAACCAAAAGGCCATCCTGGCCATCAAGGGGGGCAAGGAGGAGCGGGTGTTCCTCATCCGGGAGTCCAACCGCATCATCCAGGTGAATGTCATCAAGAACCCTCGGATCACGGAGCAGGAGGTGCAGTACATCGCCCAGATGCGCTCGGTGAATGAGGAGGTGCTGCGCTTCATCGCCAACAACCGTGAATTCATGCGGAAATACCAGACCGTGCGCAACCTCATCGGCAATCCCAAGACGCCCCTGGCCGTGGCGATGAACAACCTCAGGCGCCTGAACGATTTCGACATGCGCCAGATCGCCCGGGACAAGAACGTGCCCGAGGTGCTCCGGCGGGAGGCCGGGCGGATCGTCGCCCAGAAGTTGGCGAAGACATGAGCGCCCTCACCCGCGAAGAAGCCTGGAACCTGCTGTGCACCTGGACGCCCTCGGAACGACTGCGGAGCCATGCCCTGGCGGTGGAAGCGGTCCTGCGGGACCTGGCCGGGACCCTGGGGGAGGATGAGGAACGCTGGGGCCTCGCGGGCCTCCTCCACGACGCGGACTATGACCAGTGGCCCGAGGAACACCCCCGTCGCATCGTGGCGTGGCTGAGGGAACGCGGTGAACCGGAGATCGCCCATGCCGTGAGCGCCCACTACACCCGCTGGGGCGTGCCCTACGACACCCTCCTTTCAAAGGCCCTGCTGGCCTCGGATGAGATCTCCGGCTTCGTGGTGGCCGTGGCCCTGGTGCGCCCCGGGCGGACGGAGGGGCTGGAACCCCGAAGCGTCCTTAAAAAATTAAAATCCCCTGCCTTTGCCGCCGGGGTGGACCGGGGGGAGGTGGCCGAAGGCTTCCGTATGCTCATCGCGTCCCTGGGGGGCACCGAGATCAGTCACCTGGAGCGCATCATCGGAGCCCTTCATCGGAATTGGTCCCGGCTCGGGATCGGAGATTAGCTTGTCATTCTTATGGTTTTTTTACTGCTCCCGTCACCGTGGCCGGGATGGGGCTGAGGGCCTAACTTTCGATCGAGTCCACCGCCACGACCTGCACAAAAAAAGCAGCACTCCAAGGATGACCAGCGATCTCAAGGCGACCTCCGAGAAAGGGCCCACGAAGTCAGCAGGAGTTGCGGAAACCTGCACCATGTCCAATGTTTCGACGAGATAGTCCCGCGGAAAGGCCTGGGGCATACTGGAAGCTCCGTGGATCCACCCCTGGAGCGCCCTTCATGCCCGCTGCCCCCCCCGACTCCAACGTCAAGCCCCTACAGGAATTCCAGGCTTGGCTGGAGGGTCCAGTTCCCGAGCCGGCCCACTTCCAACCCCTCCTGCGCGCGTTGGAGAGGGCCGGGCTGCTGGAGGTGGCCCTGCGGCAGCTCAAGCGCCGATTCCCCGCTTCCGCCACCCCCAAGGGCCAGGGCTGGGGAGCGGTGCGGGCCCGCATGGAGATCGCCGTGGCCCGGTCCCTGACCCAGCGCCAGGCCCAGTGGCAGATGGATCCCCATCGCCGGTTCCTGCGCCTTGCCTATGAAGTGCGCGACCCTGCCACGGGCCTCAACCCCGCGGTCCTGGGCAATGCCCTGGTCCAGGCCTTTCTCATGGCGGGGGTGCCCCTGGCCATGGGATTGGAGAAGCATCCTCGCCCCATCCTCCGATTGGGACATCCCCTCCCCCTGGGGGTAGAGGGTTACCAGGAATGGGCCGATGTGGGCCTGCGGGCCCCCCTGAGCATCCCCCTGGACACCCTGCCGGGCATCCTTGAGCACCACCTCGCCCCGGGGTTGCGCGTGCTGTTCCTGGAGGAGATTCCGACCATCAGCACCCCCGTCCTGGAGCTCTGCCACCGCGCCCTGTGGCGCTGGTCCTGTCCAGAAAACCTCCGCGGCTCGGCCCAGGCGCGAACCTCGACCTTTCTGGCTGCGGAGCGCTTCGAGATCGAGAAGCCGGGCAAGCTCGGAGGCCAGAAGGTGGTGAAACGGCTGAATGTGCGGCCCCAGGTGCTCGCCATGACGTGGTCGGAGGGGCTCCTGGACCTGGAGACGCGCCTGGATGCGGGTTCTGCCCTCAATCCCATCAAGCTGCTGGGGGGCGTCCTGGGACTCGAACCCACGGTCATCCAGGGGTTGGTCAGGGTCCGGGTGGACCTCCTTCCCGACCCCAAGCTGGCGACCCGCTACCGGTTCGAGACCAAGCTCCACAACCTCTACGAGGACGCCGTCCTGCTGGAGGCCGACGGGGGCCCCGAGCCGGTGGACGATGCGGACGACGAGGCGCCCCTCCAGCTCAATCGCTGAGGTGCTCGATGGCCCGGGCCCAGAGGGTCTTGACGTCGGGGTCCAGCAGCCATTCCGGCTTCAGCGGGAGGCGCACCCAGGCATCCTGGGCCATCTCCTGATCCAGCTGCCCCGGCCCCCAGCCGGCGTAGCCCAGGTAAAGGCGGTACTTGGCTTCGGGGTCCAGGAGCAGATTCTCCAGGAGGTCCTTCCGGAAACTAAGGAAATCGGTGAAATCGAGCACCGTGTCCTCGGCGCCCGGCAGGCCTCCCCGAACCAGGATGATCCCCCGATGGGGCTCCACGGGCCCCCCCTGGAAGGCCGTGGCCAGGTCGTCCCCAGCATAGGTGAGACGGCTCTCGGCGCAGATATGCTCCAGCGTCAGGGGCAGCGGACGGTTGAGGATGATGCCCATGGCCCCGTGCTCGTCGTGCTCGAAGACAAGCACCACCGCGTGCAGGAAGTTGGGATCCATGAGGAGCGGACTCGCCACCAGCAGGGAAGGGACCATGGGTTTCATATCCCCGATTCTAACGCGCTACGCTGGATGCATGGACAGTCCGCCCTGGAACCCCCTTCCCGCCTATGTCCGAATGGCCCGTTGCACCGCAGCCCATCCCTGGGCGGCCCTGGCCCTGGTGGTGGGCACGGTGGTCCTGTCCGTGCTCGCCCCCGCCCTGCAGCAAGTGACCCACCTTCCCACGGACCCCATGACGAACCTCTTGGTCCATTCGGCCGCCATGCTCCCCTTGGAGATGTACTGGCTGCCCCGCTACCTGGCCCAGGTGGATGCCGAGGCGGTGAATTCCGAGACCAATCCCCAGCGGGACTGGACCGCCACCTTCGACCGGCGGTGGCTCCCCGCCTTCGGGGCCAAGGTCCTGCTCTCGATGCTCATAGGGTTCGGTTTGCTGGCCTTCCTCATCCCGGGTCTCCTGGCCCTTTTCTACCTCGGCTGGATGCCCCTGCGCCGCCTCCTGAGGGATGAATCCATGGGGGACGCCGTGAGGGGCAGTGTCGAACTCATGCGGGTGGCCTGGCCGAAGGTCGTTCCCATCGCCCTGGTGTGCTTCGGATCGGCCTTTGCGGTGCCAGGCTGGCACCGCCATGCTGCTGGCGGTCCTGCACCCTTCGCCCACCTTGATGGCGCGCATGACCCATCCCCTGTTCCTGGCCTCGTACGGCCTCCAGGGGCTGGTGAGCCTCGTGCTCTCCCTGCTGATGCTGGGGCTGTTCCACGCGGTGGAATTAGTTCAGCGTCCGAAATAGGCGCGAATGCTCTGGACCAGGGCCTGGGCATAGCGTTCCCGGAAGTCAGGGTCCTTGAGGTTGGCGGCGTCCTCTTCGTTCTGGAGGTTGACCACTTCCACCAGCACCTTGGTGGCTGCGGTGCTGTATCGGATCACTGCCGGCAGGAAGCTCCGGCCGCCCCGGTGGATGACGTTCCGAATGGGTCGATTCTCGTGGATGGGAATCTCTTCGGCCCGGAGGGCCCTGAGCATGGTCTCGGCGAAGAGACGGCTGCGTGCCTCCCCCTGGACCTTCTCCTTGGCGGAAAAGGTCACCTGCCGACTGCGCTTCCACTCCTGGACCTGGGCCCCCCGGGATTCCGGAAGGCTGAAGGAGCTGGGCGCCAGGGCCGCCCCGGGCACGTAGACCATGGTGCCCTGGGAGCTGGGGTGCAGGCTGTCCGCATGGAGGCTGATGAAGAGGGTCTTCTTGAAATCCCCCCCCGAACGGGTGGAGAGAAGGTCGTTGGCCAGGACCCATCGCAAATGGACCGAGACGGCACTGGGACTCTCGCCATCGTTGTCGAAGGGGGGGGTGGTCAGGAGCTGGGCCTCCCGGGTGGGGGCGGTGATCCGATCCCGGGACCGGAACCCCACAGTGGGAAAACGAATGGTGGAAGCCACCTGGGCCTCGGAAGACTCCTCCAGGAGGCGCCGCGTCCGCATGGCAATGTCATAGACGTAGTCCGATTCCCAGACCCCGTTCGCCTTCGCGCCGATATCGATGCCGCCGTGCCCCGCATCCAGCACGATGCGCACCCCCTTGAGCCGGGGTCCCGCATCCTGGCGCGTGGTCCGGCGCACCTCTTCCCGGACCTCACGATCCTCCGCCAGGGCGGTGGCACCCTCGGGCTGGAAGGGTGCGGCGAGGTCCTCCACCGGAATCCGGATCAGGGTCCCAGGGGCGATGCTCCGCACATCAGCGATATCCGAGGCCTTGGCCACCACCTGGGCCAGGGCATTGACCTCCTTCGGATCCACCCGGTCGGTGAAGCGCATGACGACGCTGCTGTAGAGGGCCTCGCCCTTCCGCAGCCGGTAGCGTGCATAGCGCGTCCCTTTCAGTTCCTCGAAGGACAGGAGGGCGCGGTAGGCCGCGATCCGGGCCTCATCCTCCAGTTCCTCCTCCGGTTGCTGCGCCTTCAGGACCCCGGACACCGGTCCGCCCAGGGTCTTGGAGAGAATGGTCCGGGGAATGCGCCAGGTGTCCCCTTGGCGCAGTTTCTCAGGCAGCCTGGGATTGGCCTCCTTGAGGCGATCGTAGTTCTGGCCATGGCCCGTGAAGAGGCTGGCAAAGAGCCACACCGATTCGAGTTCAGGCCATCGGACCTTGTGCAAAATGGCCTGACGCTGCCAGCGATCCTCGGGCCAGAGGGCCTGGAGGACGGCTTTGCGCCCTTCTGGGCTAAGGTCATCGTAGGCAACCCAAGGACCCTCCGGCTTCGAATCCACCCAGGTCCTGGGAAGGTTCCGGGCCTCCACCTGGACCCCCTTGCGGAAGACCAGGCGCACGAGCACGGTGGCCTTCCGGCCCACCTTCACCCGCACACTGGCTGGGGCGGGGTCGGTGGCCAGCAGCACCAGGCCGGGAAGCGCGATCCCGAGTCCGGTCCTTAGGCCTCCCATGGCGCCTCATCGAGGGAAGGCCCAGCCAAGCCCTGCTGGATCCATCGCTTCATGGCCCCTTCCAGCTCTGCAGCGTCCCGGCTGCGGACTTCCAGAAACGCCAGGAACCGTCGCTCCAGGTGGCCAAGGCCTTCCCCCAGCAGGAAGAGGCGGTCTGAAACCCGACCCTGGTGGTCCTTGGCCTGGGAGGGAGGCAGCTTCATGGCCGAGGTTGCCAACTGGGCAGCCCCCAGCCCGAAAACCCCCCCCACGTTCCCCCCCACCCCGCCCACC
>CAZPUI010000252.1:0-7290 GCA_964589695.1 uncultured Solibacteraceae bacterium
AAAAGCAATAGTAGCTGAAAACGAGAGACAGGACAATACAATAATTTATTTTTTTTAGCCTTGGCTCGTTACGCCGGATGTCCATAGCAACCATTGTCCATTGCAGTTAGAAAAACATCTTCCCAGACTCTATCAATATCGGTGTTTGGGTTCGTGCTGTCGTACCAAACGGTCGTCTGGCCCACACGAATCGTATCGAAACCTTCCGAATTCCTGAAGCATACGAGACCCTCACAAGATCCAATCCGGATCACCAAGCACGGACCAACCTGCATGCTCTGCCCAGGATTTGAGCCCGTAGCAATAAAGGCCGTGATTGCCAGAGCTTTGAAAAGTGATTTCATCTACCACCTCCAATGGGGGTTGGGTTGGAACAAATGTGTGCCCGCGGCACAGGAAAGATTGGAAAACATACAATGCCTTCACGATTTGGGTCAACATAAATGTTAAAAAAGATTTAGATAATTTATGGTGGCTCCGACCCCACCCCCCTTGATGCACCTATGGTCGGTCCCCGATTTTGACGCCAGTCCCGCCCCGATTCAATCCGCGTCTCCCGACCGTCGATGTCCTGGGAACAGGCCTTGCCATGCCCACCCTCCGAACCCTCCTCCCCACCATGCTCCTGGCCAGCCTCCCAGGCCTGTCGCAGGTCTTCAGCACCTCCAATGCCCAGCTGCTCCATGGCCGCGGATTCCGGGACCGCCTCACGGGGGCCCATGTCACCCAGGGGGGGCTCACCACCCTCACGCTGGAGCACTTCACCGCAGGCAAAACCGGGTCCCTGTTCGCCTTCGTGGACCTGAGCCAGGGCCACCTGGCGGACTTCGAGGGGCAGCCCCGGAACCGTCGAACCTTGGCCTACGGGGAGTTCTCGTCCCGCCTCAGCCTCTCGAACCTGGTGGGGCTCAGGGGCGGGCTGATCAAGGAGACCTACCTGGTCGGGGAGCTGAACCAGGGGGAGGACGGCTTCCGGGCCTGGCTCTACGGGCTGGGGGTGGACTTCGAGCTGCCGGGCTTCCAGCTGGCCAGCCTGAACCTCCTTGCGCGCAAGGACAGCTTCAACCGGGGCACCTGGCAGGCCACGGCCGCCTGGAGCCGCCCCTTCCGGCTGGGCACCCTGCAGTGCTCCTTCGAGGGCTTTGCGGACCTGGGGGGCACGGACCGGGATGGCACGGACCTTCTGGCCCAGCCCCAGCTGCTGGTGGACCTCGGTCCCTGGTGCGGGCTCAAGTCCCAGCGAGTCTGGGCGGGCTTCGAGCTCTACCTCCACACCAACCGCACCGTGGCCGAACGCAATGTCCAGGCCCTGGTGAAGCTGATCCTGCACTGAGGTGTTCCCCATGGCCCTGCGCAGCCTGAGGTCCCGCTCCATCCTCATGGTCACGGCCCTCTACGCCCTGGTGGGGAGCCTCACCCTGGGGGCCTTCTTCCTGGTGGCGGAGCGCCTGGTGGAGGCCTTCGGCCGCCGCTTTGCCGAGCAGCATGCCGTGCTGGACAAGCACCGCATCCTGGCCCCCATCCACCGGGAGGTGGTCCTGGCCCGGAAGCTGGCGGACGCCCCAATCCTGAAGGACTGGCTGCGCCGGGAACAGGATCCCGCCCTTCGGCGCATGGCCCTGGCGGAGCTGGATAGCCATCGCCGCTTCTTCTCGGCCGGCAGCTACTTCGTCATGCACGAGGCCTCGCGCAAGTACTACGTCAACAACGCCCCGGGCGAATTCACGGGTCGGGAACTGCGCTACAAGGTGGATCCCAGGGATCCCACCATGGCCTGGTACGGCACCACCCTGCGGGAGGTGGACGATTTCGCCCTGCACGTGGACCGTTCCGAACAGCTGGGCCTGGTGAAGGTATGGATCAATGTGGTGGTGAAGGACGAGGGCCGGAAGGTGGGTCTGGGGGGCACGGGCCTGGACCTCACCACCTTCCTGAAGGACCTCTCCCAGCGGGCCCAGACGATCCTGGTGGATGGCCGGGGCAACCTCCAGGCCCATCCGGACACGGCCCTCATGGAGGCCATCGCCCGGGAGAAGGACGAGGCCCGGCGCCCCACCCTGGGCCAGCTCCTGGACCGGGACCTGGACCGGGAGGAGTTGAAGGCCCGCCTGGCCACCCTGGAACAGCATCCAGACCGGGTGGAGACCTTCCACCTTTCGCTCCAGGGCCGACGGCACCTGGTGGCCGCCACGGCCATCCCGGACATCGGGTGGGTGGCCCTGGTGCTGGTGGACCCCTCCCAGGTCATGAGCCTGGCGGCCTTCCGCCCCATCGCCCTCATCCTCGTCCTGAGTCTCCTGGTGACCATCATCCTGGTCACGGTCCTTCTGAACCGGCTGGTGCTCCAGCCCCTGGGGCTGCTGACCACTTCGGCCAAGGCCATTGCCGCGGGGAACTACCAGCTGGCCCTGCCCTCCACGCGGGAGGACGAGATCGGCGACCTCACCCGGGCCTTCGACCAAATGACCCGGGAGGTGCGGGAGGCCACCGCCACCCTGGAATCAAAGGTACGGGACCGCACGGCGGAGCTCACGGAGGCCCACGGACGACTCCTGGACTCCAACCGCAAGGTCATGGACAGCCTGCAGGTGGCCCAGCTCCTCCAGCGCAGCCTCCTGCCCGAACCGGCCCAGCTCCGCGCCCAGCTGCCGGACCACTTCGTGCTCTACCGGCCCCGGGACCTGGTGGGGGGTGACTTCTACGCCCTCTTCCCCGATCCCCAGGGGTGCCTGGTGGCCATGGCGGACTGCACGGGCCACGGGGTGCCCGGGGCCCCCATGACCATGAGTGCCCGCAGCCTCCTGGACCAGCTGCTGGCGGAACTGGGTCCCGAGGATCCCGCGGCCCTCCTTCGGGCCATGAACCGAGCCCTGAGGACCACCCTGAACCATGGCGAGGAGGGTCCGGACAATGGCCTGGAGCTGGGCCTCCTGCGACTCAACCGGACCCAGGGCCAGCTGCGCTTTGCCAGCGCCCACATCCCCCTGCTCCTGGTCCATGGGTATGGCACCTGGGAGGAACTGGTGGGGGACCGGGAGAGCCTGGGCTACCGCCGATCGGCCCCGGACCATACCTTCCGCACCCTGGAGCGCCCCCTCCGGCCCGGGACGGCCTACTACCTTTTCACGGATGGAATCCTGGACCAGGCCGGGGGCCCCCGGGGCTTCGGCCTGGGCCGCAGCCGCCTGCGCGCCACCCTGGAGGCCCTGGGGAATCGCCCCATGGCCGACCAGGGTCGGGCCCTGGCCAGGACCCTGGCGGCCTACCAGGGTGAACGTCCCCAGCGGGACGACATCACCCTGCTGGGGTTCCGGCTGGAGCCCCCGGACGAAGCCGATCCCAAGTGAATGCGACACGATGCAAGGAGGCATGGCATGCGAACCCTCTATGACCTGCGGAAGAGACTCAGCGAGCAGGGCATCCTCATCAGCTTCAACGGGCCCTTCAGCCACAGCATCATCGAGGAGCTGGGCAAGGCGGTGAAGCACTACCTGGAAATGGAGGAGGTGCGGAAGACCGCCCTGATGGATGTCTTTTCGGTCTACATCGAGGCCACCCAGAATGTCCGGAACTACGGCGCCAGGGCGGACCTGGAGGAGGCCACCCGCACCAAGGTGGGCAGCGGCATCATCGTCATCGCCCGGTCCGAGGACCGCTACATCGTGAGCAGCGGCAACCTGGTTCGGGCCGAGGATGGCGCGGAGCTCTCCCAGCGGCTGGAGGAACTGCGGGGCATGGACAAGGCGCAGCTCAAGGCCCGCTACAAGGAACAGATGCGAAAGGAGATCCCCCCGGGCGCCCAGGGCGCGGGCCTGGGCCTCATCGACATGGCCCGCAAGGCCTCCGAGCCCCTGGCCTACGACCTCGTTCCCGACGGGGATGGGTTTGCCTTCTTCACCCTCCGCGTGACCATCTGAGGCCCGCCATGGACGACCTTCGCATCGCCCCCACGGGATCCAGTCCTCGGGTGGAGCTGGTGGCCGAAACCGGCCTCCTGAAGCTTTCCGGGGAGTCCTACCCCGAGAACGCCCTGGACTTCTATCGACCCATCCTCGCCTGGCTGGAGGCCTTCATGGACCGTGACCAACGGGCCGTCCAGCTGGACCTGGAACTCACCTACCTGAACACCAGCAGCATCAAGAGCCTCATGGACCTTCTGGACGAGCTGGAAGCCGGCCACCGGGCGGGGCGCAGCGTCACCCTGAACTGGTACTACGACGAGGAAAACGAACGGGCCCTGGAGCTGGCAGACGAGTTCCGGGAGGACCTGACCCTGCCCTTCCACATCCTGCCCCTGAGGCCCTGATGCGCACCCGCACCCACCTGGCAACCCTGCAGGCCGCCCTGGACGCCGGGGCCCCCCTGGAGCCCACCCCCGTCCGCGGCCTCCTGGAGGCCCTCCGGGCCCTGGAGGCCCGGCTGGCCAAGGTCTCCCGGATCAGCGATGGCTACCAGGCCCAGCTCCTGGCCCTCAACCAGACCCTGACGGACACCAACCGACAATTGGCCCAGGCCCTTTCGGAGGTGAAGACCCTCCGAGGCTTCATTCCCATCTGTGCCAAGTGCAAGCGGGTGCGGGACGACCACGGCTACTGGGACCAGGTGGAATCCTACATTTCCAAGCGCTCGGAGGCCGTGTTCAGCCACGGCGTGTGCCCCAACTGCGCACAGGACATGCGCCGGGAGATGGGACTCGCCAAGCCCCCGCCTCGACTCCGGGAGGCCGAGGGTGCCTGGAAGGCTCGGGTGGAGGCGCTTCTGGAGCCACCGGAGCACCGCACCCACCCCCTGGGCCGTGAACTGGAGGACCTGGCCCGAATCCACCAACGGCTCCAGGCGCGCTTCGACAAGATCACCCGCATCAGCGACGGATTCCAGGGCCAGCTCAAGGCCCTGAACCTGGCCCTGGCGGAGGCCAGTCGCACGGACGCCCTCACGGGATTGCCCAACCGCCGGAGCATGATGGAGCGCCTGGACGCCGAACTGGCGCGGGCGGAGCGGGAAGGCACCCCCACCGCCGTGATCATGGCGGACGTGGACCATTTCAAGGAGATCAACGACAGCAGGGGACACGAGGCCGGAGATCGGGTCCTCTCGGCCCTGGGGGACGTGCTGCGCACCGTCCTCCGGGAGTACGACTTCTGCGCCCGGTGGGGCGGCGAGGAATTTCTCTTCCTGCTTCCCAACACCACCCTGGAGGGGGCCCTTCAGGCCGTCCAGCGCATCCGGGACCACTTGGCGGAGGAGCCCCTGGACCCTCGCCCAACCATGAGCTACGGCGTCGCCTGGCGCCATGCCGGGGAGGACCGCACCTCGCTCCTGGCCCGGGCCGACGGCGCGCTCTACGCCGCCAAGGAGGGGGGCCGGAACCGGGTGGTGACCGCGGAAGGATTCCCGTCCACCATGGATTCGGGAACCCCCTGAACGAACAGGAACCCAGAACTCACTGCAGGGAATGAGGCGTCCCATGATGCTTGCGCGCACTAAGATCTCCACCCGACTGCTGGCGGGCTTCTCCCTGACCCTGCTGCTGAGTGTCCTCCTGGCGGTCGTGGCCCTGGTGTCCCTTCGCGGCCTGGCCAATTCCACGGAGCGGCTCCTGCGCCATCCCTTCACGGTGACCCAGGCCCTCCGGAACGTGGAATCCGAGTTGATCATGGCCCAAAAGGAGCTTCTGGAACTTGTCCACACCCCGGATCCCGTGGCCGCCGAGCTCTTGACCCAGAGGTTGCGGGAGCACGGCCCCCGGAACGATCAAAGTCTGGCCGTGGTCCGTGAGCGGTATCTGGGGGATCCCCAGGATGTGCTCCGTGTGGAAGCGACCTTGAATGCCTTCCGGGAACTGCGGGAAAACGTGATTGCCCTGGCCCATGCGAACCGGAGGACCGAAGCCCAGGAGCTCTTGAAGGGCCAGGGGAGGGCGACGGAGGAGGCCCTGCTCGAGCAGGTGGGTATCATCCTGCGCTTTGCCTCCAACCGGGCCCTTCGGTTCCAGGAGGAGGCCCTGGCCCTCCGGGACCGGAGCCAGCGCACCATCCTTCTCAGCCTGGGCATTCTTGGGCTGGCCAGCCTGGGCATCACGTTCTTCATCACCCGGAGTGTGGGGCGGGCCCTGCGGCGCACGCGGCTCCACCTGGACCGGCTTGTGGTGGGAAGCGTCGAGAAACAGACCCTGGCCGAAGCCATTGCAGACGGGCACTACGAGGGTGCCCTTCGCCCCACCGAACCCTTCCTTCTGGACCGGAACGAGGTCCCGAAGGACGATCTGGGCGCGCTTTTGACGGGCCTTTCGGAGCTGAGTCACGTGCAGGGGACCCTGGACCAAGCCTTCACGAAGATGGCCGCCACCCTCCACGCCACCCGCCAGGAGGAAGGCGCCCGGGCCTGGCTCAAGGGGGGACTCTCCACCCTGGACGACCTGCTGCGGGGGGAGCAGCGCCTCCAGGATTTGGCCCACAAGGTGCTCGTGTTCCTGGCGGGCTACCTGCGGGCAGGCTCGGGGGCCCTCTACCACTTCGACCTGGAGCGACAGGAACTGGTGCTGCTGGCCACCTACGCCCACACCCGCCGCAAGCACCTCGGGGACCGTTTCGCCCTGGGGGAAGGGCTCCTGGGGCAGGCGGCCAAGGAGGGCCGCATGATCTGCCTGTCCAAGGTGCCGGCGGACTACCTGGACATCCAATCCGCCCTGGGAGAGGCCGTACCGGCCAGTGTGGTGTCCCTGCCCCTCCTCAAGGACGGCACCCTGGTGGGCGCCCTGGAGCTGGCCACCTTCCAGGAGCCTACGTCCCGGGAACTGGATTTCCTTCAGCAAGCCGCCGGTCTGCTCGCCACGGGGCTGAGCATGAACCTTTCCCGGCAGCGGATCGAAGCGCTCCTGCAGCAGAGCCAGAGCCAGGAGGAGGAACTGCGGGTCCAGCAGGAGGAGCTCCAGCAGACCAACGAGGAGCTGGAGGAGAGGGCCAACCTGATGGAACAGCAGCGGGAGGAGCTCCGCCGAAGGGGCCAGGCCATGGAGGAGGCCCACCGGGAGGTCGCCCGCAAGGCCGAAGAGGTGGCGCGGGTGAGTGGCTACAAATCCCAGTTCCTGGCCAACATGTCCCACGAGCTGCGCACGCCCCTCAACAGCCTGATGATCCTTTCCCAACTCCTGGCGGACAACCGGGAGGGCAACCTTACGGAGCGCCAGGTGGAGTTCGCCACCACCATCCATGGGGCCGGCGAGGATCTGCTCACCCTCATCAATGACATCCTGGATATCTCCAAGATCGAATCGGGGCACATGGACTA
>CAZPUI010000253.1:0-7255 GCA_964589695.1 uncultured Solibacteraceae bacterium
TCATCAAGGAAACGATCTTCGAGAACCGCTTCCAGCACGCCATGGAGCTGGAGCGATTGGGGGCCAACCTCCGCATCGATGGTGGTACGGCCATCGTGGCGGGCCCCTCCCACCTGCAAGCATGCACCGTGATGGCCACGGACCTCCGGGCCAGCGCCTCCCTGGTCATCGCCGGGTTGGTGGCGGAAGGTCGCACGGCCATTGATCGGATCTACCACCTTGACCGTGGCTACAGTTCGCTGGAGCGCAAGCTTCAGGCCCTGGGGGGCAGGGTGACACGGGTGGCGGGTGGCACGGTCTGACCCCAATCGCTGTGATGGCCGACGCTGCAAGGCGCCCGGGGCCCCGGCTACACTGGGATCTGGGGGTTGCGCATGTTCGGTGAGATGAAGGTCTTCTCTGGCACCAGTCATCCTGAGCTGGCCAGTGGCATTGCGGCCCACATCGGGATGCCCCTGGGCAGGATCAAGATCACGCGGTTCTCCAACGAGAACATCAAGATCAAGATCGTGGACAACGTCCGGGAAGCGGATGTCTTCGTGATCCAGACCAGTTGCCCCCCGGTGAGCGATGGCCTCATCGAGCTTTTCATCCTGCTGGATGCCCTCAAGTACGCCAGTGCCGGCCGTATCACCGCCGTGCTGCCCTACTTCCCCTACGCCCGCAGCGACAAGAAGGACGAATCGAGGATTAGCATCACCGCCCGGCTCATGGCAGACATGCTCAAGACCGCCGGAGCCGACCGGGTGCTCACCATGACCCTCCATGCGCCCCAGACCCTGGGGTTCTTCCGCATGCCCGCGGACCAGCTCCTGGCCACGCCCATCCAGGTGAGCTACTTCAAGAGCACCAACCTTTCCAACAGTTGTGTCGTGGCCACGGATGCCGGGGCCGCCAAGTTCGCCGGCCACTTTGCCAAGCGGCTGGGCCTGCCCATGGCCATCATCGACAAACGCCGCTCCGACGACACGGAGAAGGCCCAGAGTGTGGCCCTCATCGGTGATGTGGACGGCAAGGACTGCATCATCTACGACGATGAAATCGCCACGGGAGGGTCCATCCGTGAGGCCACCCGCATCCTCCGGAATTTCGGCTCCAGGCGCGTGAGCGTGGGGGTCACCCACGGCGTGTTCTCTGGAGAGGCCATCGAGACCTTGAATGACGCCGAGATCGACGAGCTGGTGGTCACGGACACCATTCCCATCCCCGAGGCGAAGCGCCAGAAGCTGAGGAACCTGCGGACCCTCTCCACCGCCGCCATGTTCGGCGACGCCGTCCTCCGCATCCACGCCGGGCGCAGCCTCAGCGAGATGATGGAGATCTGAGGAAACACCCGTGGTTGGCCTTGAAGGGGTCGTTGAGGTTGCCCACGACCCGCTTCACGGCGGGATCCTTCAGGAAGCAACGCCCCAGCCACTGCCGGGCCTCCAGCCGGGGGTGGGTGGGGCCACAGCGGAAGTCGTCGTAGAGCGATAGATCCGTTTCTTGCCCGAAGGGCCTCAGTTCCGTGATGCCGTAGCGGGCGTGCCCTTCATGCATGGGGCTGCGCCTGGGAAGGTTGAGGATGGAGGGGTTCAAATCGTGGAGGACCTCCACCTCCTCCTGGACGAAGGCCAGGGTCAGCTCCCGATCGACCTCCGTCTCCGTGGGAAGGCCGAAGAGCAGGTAGGCGTGGTTGCGGATGCCGGCCTGGGCCGTGGCCCGGAGCACCCCTCGGGCCTGGTCCACGGTGACCCCCTTTTCCATGAGCTCGAGGAGGCGGGGGGAGGCGGTTTCCAGGCCCCACTGGAGCATGGCGCAGCCTCCCTCCGCCAAACGGTCCGTGAAGCCCGGGTCCAGGAAGGCCTTCTCCAGGCGCACGAAGCCATGCCACCGGAGGGGCAGGCGTCGGGTGCGAATGACCTCCGCCAGATGGGCCAGGATGGGGGGGGGCAGGGCCGAGTCCGTGAGGTGCAGCATGGCGCCTTCGGGGAAGCGCTCGGCCACGGCCTCCAGCCAGGCATCCAGGCTGTGTCGGGTGCCCGCGCGATAGACGGGATGAAGGTAGTCAGGACAGAAGGTGCATTTCCGCCAGTAGCACCCGCGTCCCAGGGCCGCGGGCACGATGGGCTGCGGGGCGAGGTAGGTCCCCCAGGGGGTGGTGTCCAGGTCAGGGGCCAGCAGGGCAGGACCGGGGAGGGGATGGCCACCCAGTTCCAGCGCCAACTGGGTCATCTCGGCTTGGGAACCCTCGGGAAAGAGGCGGTGGAAGTGTGCGAAAACGTCGGCATCCAAAGGGGCGCCCACGGCCTTCCAGCAGGCCAGCAGGGGCCCCCCGAGGAAACGCCTCACCTGGGGGAGGCGCTCCTGGAGCAGCACCGCGAATCGGAAGGCGGCAAAGGCCTGGTGCAGGAAGGTGAGGGAAAGGGCGACCTGGTCAACCCTTCGGGCCTCCAGCTCAGGGATCAGGACCTCCAGAAAGTAGCGGTCGAAGGGCCCGGGTTGGCATGCCACCGCCTCCAGGTCCCGGCTGTTGTGGGGGGCGCGGCCCTCCACCTCCAGGTCCGCCACCCGCAGATGGAAGCCTGGGTAGGGGATGGAGGCGAGACGGAGGGCGTTGGAGAGGTGGCTGATGGCGGAGCTGTACCGATGGCGATCCCCGTAGGTATCCCAACGCTGGAGGGGGGATGTGGGTGCCTCCAGGCTGCGGAGGGATAAGCGAAAGGCCTTGAGGAGGCCCGGTCGCACCCCGCGTGCCTCCGCCACCCCCAGGGCCGTCTCCAGCTGCGCAGGGGCCAGGGTGTGGCGGTACCACCCGAGGCTGGCATCCACCGCGAAGGCCTCCACCCCCTGGGAACTGAACCACGCGGCGGCCGCTGCGGCCGAGAGACCGGGCTCGCAGGGCTTGATGAGGGGTGGCGCGATGAAGGCGATCATGCCTGGGATCCCCAAGGCTCGTCCGGTTCACCCAGGAGGGCCTCCGCCTCATCCAGTGCCGCTTCGGAACCCGTGATGGCCAGAAGGTCCCCTTCCATCAGGCGGGCCAGGGGGTGGAGCGGCACTTGGTCCCCGTTCTGTCGAAGCAGGGTGATGAGGGTGATGTCCGCCCTGCCCGGCAGGTCGAGTTCCATGAGGGTGCGGCCGAGGCTGGGGCAGCGGGGCCCCAGTCGCAGGGCGCGGAGGGTGCCCGAAGGCCTGTGGGCCCCCTCGTCCCAGGGTGCCCGCACCCGCGCCAGGAGCCACTCGCTGCCCAGGGGAACCTGGCGTTCCAGGCGACGTGCCCTTCTCAGCTGGACGAGGACGGCCATTGCGAAGACCGTGCAGGACACCACCAGGAGCATGCCCCGGGGGGCAAAAGGCTGGAGCAGGGCCAGCAAGGGCAGTCCCACCATGAGGAGGAGGGCCATGCGAAGGCCGCCGGCCAGAAGGTGGCGACCCTGTCGGCCCTGGCCCACGGCCTGGGGGTTGGGGGCCAGGACGGCCAGGTCCCGGGCCAGGATCCGACCCCTTCGCAGGATGGCCAGGACCATGGCCGCCCCCAGGGCCCCCAGGATGGCCGCCGTCAGGACCCGCACCGTGAGCAGTCCCAGGTGGGACCAGGCCTCCAGCCATCGCACGGTCCTCTCGGAGAGGAAACTGTGGGTCAGCACCATGGCGGCCAGCAGGGCCACGTCCAGGAGAAGAAAGAGGAAGGGGCGAAGGAGGAGGCGACCTTCGCCTCGACGGATGCCCCGGCCCCGAAGGGAGGCGGCCCAGGCCTGGTAGAGGCCCAGGCTGGCGTGCCAACGGGAGGGGAGAAGGCCTTCCGCCCAGGCCGACAGGGGCAGGGAGGCTCGCAGGAGCAGGGGGGTGGCGAAGGCCGTGAGGATTCCCACCGCCACGGCAATGGAGTGGAGGCCAGGTGCCACCACCCCCGCGGCGATCCCGGAACCCAGGATGATGTAGCCGAATTCCCCCATCTGGCCCAGGGCAAGGCCGGAGCGGAAGCTGGTGCGCAGGGGAAGGCCTGCCAGGAGTCCACTGGCGGTGATGGCCACGGCGTTGGACACGATCACCAGCAGGGTCAGCAGCAGGATGGTGCCTGGACGTGCGAGGGTCACACCGGGATCCAGCAGCATGCCCACGGCCACGAAGAAGATGGCGGTGAAGAGGTCCCGGAGGGGGTGAATCACGTGCTCGATGGCCCGGGTCCGGCCGCTCTCGGCTCCCAGCATTCCCGCAAGGAAGGCCCCCAGGGCCACGGAAAAGCCGGACTGGGCCGCCACCACCGCCAGGGAGAAGCAAAGCCCGACACTGGTCACCAGGAGGGTCTCGGACCTTGCATGGTCCGCCACCCAGCGCAGCAGGCGGGGTACCAGGAGTCGACCCACCACCAGAACCGCCACGAGAAACAACCCAAGCTTCAGGAGGGTGCCCCCCAGGGCTGCGGTGTGGAGTCCCCCCACCCGGGCATAGGTGATGAGGCCCGTGAGAAGGAGGATGGCGAAGAGGTCCTGGACCACCAGCACCGAGACCACCGTCTCCCTCAGGGTTCTCGTGGGGCGCTCCTCTTCGAAGGTCTTCGCCAGCACCATGGTGCTGCTGATGGAGAGGGCGGCCCCCACGAAGAAGGCCTCGGTCTGGGTGAATCCCAGGCCCAGGGCCGCCAAATACCCCACCAGGAGGGCCAGGCCCACCTGGACCGAACCCATGAGCAGGGCCGTGGGCCCGGCCCGCCAGAGACGCTGGAGACTGAATTCCAGGCCCAGGCTGAACATGAGCAGGATGACCCCCAGCTCCGCCAGGGTGCGGATGCTGCCCTCATCGGTGATGAGGGCGAAGGTCGTTTTGGGGCCCACCAGGATGCCCGCCAGCATGTAGCCCAGCACCACGGGCAACTTCAGAATGCGGCACAGAAGGCTCGTGAGGCCGGCCACTCCAAGGACCAGGGCCAGGTCCACAAGCAGGTGGGGGACGGTATGCACGGATCCCCTAGCGCTGGCGCTGGTGGGCCAGGAGGATGAGCTCCCGCAAGGTCTTGGCCATGGCGTGGGCGCTTACGCCCGTAGGGTCGTAGTGGGGGGCCAGTTCCAGGCAGTCCATCCCCACCACGCGGCGGCCGGCCAGCAGCTTGAGCCCCGCGATGAGCAGGTCCCAGGTGATGCCCCCCGGCTCCGGGGTCCCCGTGCCGGGATAGAGGCTCGGATCCAGGACATCCATGTCCAGGGTGAGGTAAATTGGTCGGTCCCCCAGGCTGTCCAGGTGGGTGCGCAGGGCCTCCACCGTGAAGGGGCGGAGGGTGTCATGGCGCTGGGCCAGTTCCCATTCCTCCCGGGAACCGGAGCGGATTCCAAACTGCTTGAGGGCGGAGAACCCGAGGACATCGCCCACCCGGCCCAGGAAGGTGGCATGGGTCCAGGGGTCGTCCCAGAGTTCGGATCGGAGGTCCGCGTGGGCATCCATGTGGATCACCGCCAGGTCGGGGTGTTCCTGGTGGGCGGCCATGATGAGCGGGTAGGCCAGGAGGTGCTCACCCCCGAACGCGATGGGGAACTGCCCCTTCCCCCGGATCTCGGCCACGGCGCTGGCCACCGCCTCCAGCACCCGCTCCTTCTGGCCCGGGGGCAGAAAGAGGTCGCCATAGTCGCCGAAGGAGACCTCCAGAAGGGAGCGCTGCTGGTAGAAACTGAACTCCTCCATGCCCTGGCTGGCCTCGCGCACGGCGAAGCCCGCGAAGCGGCTGCCGGCCTTGAAGGAGCTGGTGCCATCCCAGCACACCCCGAAGAGGGCGATGTCGGCATCCTCCGGCCGACCGCTGCCGAGGAAGTAGGGGGATAGGAATTCATGGGGCATAGAGGACCTCACGTCTTCGAGGATAGCAAGAGGGTCGGGCTACACTGGTTGGATGAACGAATGTCCGCGTCCCAAGGTGGACTACCCTTGCCGTGTGCCCCTGAAGGTGATTGGGCACGCCTCCCAGATGGAGACCCCCAGGATCGTCGCCCTGATCCTTGCCCATCTGGGACCCCAGTCCGTGGGGGACTTGGAGCCCAGCTCCAACGTGCGGGGACCCTACCTGAGCCTGACCTTCTGGGTGACGCTGCCCCACGGGGAGGCGGAGGCCCCCCTTCGCCAAGCCCTGGCCCAGCTGCCGGGCGTGGTGATGCAGCTATAGCGTCCGAACCTCGAAGGGGATCTCCAGTTCGCCCAGTTCGTCCTTCCAGACCTTCAGGGCCTTGGGTTCGCCCTGGAGGAGCACATGGAAGGACATGGGACGTTCCGGGAGGCCGGCCTCCGCCCAGGCCTCCGCGGTGGTGACGAGGATCTCCAACAGGATTTCGCGATCTGCGGGCTCCTCGCCCAGGACCTGGTCGGCCCCTTCGATCACCAGGACGATGTGGCGGGCTTCCAACCAGTCCAGGTCCGTGAGGCATTCGTCCAGGGCGTCCCAGTTGTGTCCGTAGTAGTCCGGGAACCTGAGCGCATGGGCGAAGGTCGTGAGCAGGTCCTTCGTCACGCGGCAGCTGGCCCCCTGGAGCCTTGCAACGAAGGTGGCCTCATGGGCCTCCATGGCCAGGGAGAGGGGACCCAGGGCGGGGGCCGCTCCTTCCAGGAGGTGGAAGTGGGGTCCTGTGGGGACCAGGAAAGGTCCAGGTTCGGCTTTCATCGCATCTCCGTGAAGCTGCAGTAGTGGTCGGCGGTGTAATAGGCCCGCCCATCGCTGCCCGTCACCAGGCGTTCGGCGCCGCGGTTGCGACCGGGCACCTTGGGATGGATGTCCCATTCCCGGTAGTCGATCTTCCGTCCCTGGGCGCTCCGTTCGGGGAGCTTCTGCTCACCCCCCCGACCGTAATTCCCGAAGCGACGCCCCCCCACATACCCTTCCGGAGCGCGGTCATGCTGACGCACATAGGCCAGCACTCGGTGGGCGGCTTGGGGGATCTGGCTGGGTGCCACGGTGCGCGGGATGCACTGGGCACCGAGGCCCGTCACCAGGTGAAGCCAGGTGAGCAGCATGAAGAAGCATGCAAGGGAGCGTTTCACGAAGCCTCCGGATGGGGGAACATTAGCAGGTGTACCTCAACCCCGGAGCCCCCGTGTTCGACGAACCCTTGGATCCCCTTGCCCGCCGCTTGCTCGGCGGCCTCGTGACAAAGCACCTCTCCACACCCCACTACTACCCCCTCACCTTGAATGCCCTGGTGGCGGCCTGCAACCAGTCTTCCAACCGTGATCAGGTCCCCTCCCCGGATGATCAAACCGTAAACCCGGGCCTGGAACCGCCGAGGGACCGGCC